>DASUTR010000079.1:0-12375 GCA_036374535.1 Polyangiaceae bacterium | reverse complement strand
AGCAGGCCCTCGTTCCACTTGCCGTTGGGCGCGTCGAGGACCTTGAACTTCCCGCCGTCGTCCCAGTACGACCAGCCCATGCCCCGGCGTTCCGACTCGGTGCGCACGAGCCAGGTGTAGTTCTCGCGCGACTGCGGATCGGCGACGTCGATGGCGCCGAACTCGCCGAGGTAGACCCGCTTGCCGGTCTTCTTCACGTAGCGTGCGGCGTGGTCGAAGTGCTCGAACACGGTGCGCACGCCGCCCGGGTTGGTGGCGGCAGGCGCGTAGTTGTAGCCGTCGAACCAGGCTTTCACCCAACCCTCCTTGGCGGCCGCGGGCACGGGCGTGGCAGGCTTCGACGGAGGCGCGGGGAACACGAGCCCGGTGGTCTGCGACCAAGGCTCCATCCACGGTGCTCCCTGGTGAGTGAACAGGATAGGCTGGTACATGTGGAACTCGGCCACGACGTTCGCGTCGTCGGCAGGGAGTTCGAACTCTGCGAGCCGCTCTGCGTTGGCCCAGAAGTAGCAGTTCGCGAACACCAGGCGCGTCGGGTTGGTCTCGCGGATGATCTTGAGCACGTCGCGCGTCATCTCGTTGAGAATCGGCGATTCGAGCTTGGCGTTGGGCTCGTTCAAGATCTCGAACGCGACCTCGGGCGGGCGCTTGGCGTAGCGCGCCCCGATCTGCTGCCAGAAGGCGTACAGGCGCGCTTTGTGGGCGTTCGGGTCTTTGTGGATCTCCTCGAAGTGATGGACGTCGACGATGATCGAGAGCTTGTTCGCGAGTGCTTGGTCGATCGCCCAATCGACGCGCTTGAAGAACTCTTCCTTGATCGTGAACGGCGGCTTCGTGTCGGAGCGCGCCGCCGTGCTGAAGCGCACCGGCAGCCGCACGTGATCCAGGCCCGCGCTCTTCGCCATCTGGAAATGCTTCTCCGAAATGGTCGTGCCCCATTCGCCCTCGCTCGGCGCATCGAAGCAGTTGCCGAGGTTGATGCCCTTCGTGAAGCCCGGGATCGGCGCGGACAGCGCGATCGTGTCGGGTCGCGGCAGAGCGCGATCGATCGGCTCCGCGACGACGGGAGCGGGCGCCGGCGGAGCGGCCGCGGGCGCAGAAGGCGTCGCGACGGCAGGGGTCGCGGCCGGCGCGGACGGCGGCGGCGCTTCACTCGCGGCACAAGCGACGGCGGTGATGCTCAGCGTGCAGGCGAGAAAGGAGCGGAGAAAGGAGTGACTCGGCATGGGGCGGGACCCTACGCCAAAGCACGCCCGCCTTGAAGCCGTCGCGTCAGAGTTCGTTCAGCCCGCGCCGCCTTGCCCCTGCGCGTTCGGCCTGTGCGCGTGACTCCGTTCGGCAGGCGGAACTTCTCGGTCGGTGGCTTCATCCAAGAGCCGTAGCTGCTCCTCGAGCGACGCTCGGCGGTCGTCCGGGACGGTCGTGATGCAATCCAAGATCAACGCGCGCATGCGCCGAAGCACCTGAACGGAACGGCCGCCATACTGGCGGATTTCGTCCAGCGCGAGCCGCACATAGGCGTCCCACCCCGGACGCGGCAGGATGAGCCGGAGCACACCAGCGGCGTCGAGCCGAAGCGGCGAGGCGAAGGGCCGCGACCCGAGCGCGCGGAGTAGGTCGTGCAGCTCGTCGAGCACCTGCACTGCCGTCGTCGGATCGTTCACGCCGGGCGAAAGTGCCCGGTCGGCGATGTCGACGAGCTGCCGAAACCCGAAGGAGGGGTCTTGATGAGCCGTGCGCTCCTTCTCGATCACCACCGCGCGCCGCAGGAGGTCGGAGTCAGCGCCGGCGGCGCTCCAGACTCTCAATAGTGGCGCGCCGCGCGGCACGAAATCGCCCGGCATGGGCACGACCGCGATGACGGCAGAAAACCGCTGCGCCGCTTCGAGCAGAGCCTTCTCGTCGACCTCCGCCAGAACGCCCGGAAGCCCGTCGTGCGCGACGACGCTCGCAGCGTTTTCGTCCGGCAGAGCGGGAGTACGCTCGCCGCTCGAAACCGCGTTCTCGGGCAGGGTGCGCAAAAGGCTCTCTCGCGTCTCGGCGGCCACGCGCTTGATGATCGCGATGGCTCGCACCGAGTGCGCCATGTGATCGATGTAGTGGATGAAAACGCCGACGCTGGTCAGAACGAGCAGGAACGCGCAGAAGATGGACAGCGCGGGCACGAAATCCGACTGTGCGGCAGTAGCGGTCCGCACCTCGGGCAAGAGCGTCATCGAAAACACGAAAGTGCCGACGAACGAGGCGATGGCGACCTGCGTCTTCCGGTCCTCGAGGAACGTTCCCAACACTCGAGGAGAAAACTGAGCGCTGGCGAGCTGGAGACCGAGGATCGTGATCGAGAACGCAAGCGCCGTGAAGGTCATCATCGACGACGCTATCGTCGAGAGGAGCTCGCGAGCGTTCTCGGCCTGTCCACCGAACAAGAACCACGCTTGCCGCTGCTGGCCGATGTGGCCGTCGACCATGACCAAGCCTTTGGCCACGGCGATCGCCGCGACGGACGCCGCGGCTGGGATCACCCACAGTCGGGCTCGGAGCTTGGCGCGGATTCTCGAGAGCCAGGTCGCCATCACGCCTCGCCATGAATCAAGCGCTGCACGGGACGGTTGGTTGCAACCTCGGGACCAACCGCGGCAGGTCATCGGGAGTCGATGAGACGTCCAACTGAAGCGCCGCCGCTCCTCGGAACGGACCAGGCTGCCTCATAAGGCCAGCGTGCCACGGTGACGCGTTCGCCGACGCGGTCCGATCCCGGGCCCCGGGCGAGCGACCGTACGTCCGGCGTCGTGCGGGAAGGCGAGCGCGAGGGCGCGTCCCTCGTCAGAGGCGAAGGTCGGGGAGCTCGGAGCTCGAAAGACCCGGACCCTTACCGACGCTGGTCACCGGAGAGCCGAAGATCTTCGCGATGGTGAAGAGCGCGTCCGTCAGATTGCGGCCCTGGGCGCGATAATGCCGATTGCCCGCGAGCGCGCCTCCGGCCTTGCCCGCGAAGAGCACCGGCCAGTCGACCACGTCGTGAATCTTTCCCCACGCCGTGCACGACGTGACGTAGACGAGCGAGTTGTCGAGCACGGTCCCCGAGCCTTCGGTATACGACGCGAGCTTCTCGAGGAAGTACGCGAGGGCCTGCATCGCGTAGACGACTCCCCGGTGCACGCGGGTCTGGCTCGCGTTGTCGCCGGGGTCCGTGTGACAGATGGTGTCGTGGAAATCGTCGTTCATGTCGGTGCCGAGTGACCGATAGAAGACGTGCGCCGCGGGCAACGTGAACACGAACGACGAGTTGCGCGTGATGTCGGCGGCGAGGGCGACGGCGAGCATCTCGGCCATGACCTCGTTGACCGCGAGGGGCGCTTCCGACCTCGTGTCCTTGCCGATGCCGCGCGTGCGCGGATCCTGCGGGAGGGTGATGGCGGGCCTCGTCGGCGTCGTCGAAATCCGCATTTCGATCTGCCGGATCGCCGTGAGGTGCTCGTCGAGGCGCATCTTGTCTTTGGCGCCGAGAACGCTCTGCATCTCGGCGCCGTCCGCGAGCATGGCGTCGAGGATGCTCTTTTTCGCCTGATTGAGCTTCGCCAACTCATCCATCGTGCCCGTGTCGGTGCGCCCCGCGAAGACTCGGGTGAAGAGCGCCTGGGGATCGAACTCCGGGTAGTTGGGCGCGTTCAGACCGCGATGCGAGACGGCATGCAGCGTGTTTTCAGGGCCGTTCGGCGTCGCGTTGCTGCAGCCGACTTCGAGTGACGTGAAGTCTCCACCGGGGTTCACCGCTGCGACGATTTGGTCGATCGAGGGTGCCGAAGCGCTGTTGCTCTGCAGCGGCGCTCCCGTCGTCGCTGCGGCCGACCCGCCGGGGTGCGGCGAATCGTTCGGGATGAGCCGCTTGAGCCCGCTGACGACGGTGAGCCACTTCTTCACGTTCGCGAGCGGGAGAAGCTCTTCACTGAGCGTCCAGTCGGCGCTCGTCGAGGCCGGGTTCCAGCGTGGAGGCAGGATGCCGTTTCCGAAGAACCACGTGCAGTATCGGCGGGGCAGGGGTGTTCCCGCCGCAAACGCCGTGCCGTTGTCGTTCAACATCGCATCGAAGATGGGCAGGGGAACGGCCACGGCGGCGCCGGTGGCCAGCGCTCCTCGAAGGACGGCGCGTCGATTCAATCGCTTGCTGGGCATGTTCGAACTCCTCAGAGCTCCGGCGGAGCGACGTACCGAAAGCCGTCGCTCGTCACGAGATCGAGCATCAGTTGCTTCAAGTCGTAGCCGTTGGCTTGGAACCGCGCGGCGAGCTCGTTGACGACGGGAGTTTCCGACGCGAGCTCGACATGGCCCGTTCCGTAACGATAGATGCTGCGCACGAGGCACGCGGCCGTTTCGGGCGCTGCCGCGAGCAGCTGTCCAAGCTCCACGGGCCCGCTGAACGGGACCTCGTCGAGATCGCCGGTCACGTCGATGGGCTTGCCATGATCCATCGTGCGAAACTTGCCGATGGCGTCGAAGTTTTCGAGGGTGAGTCCGAGAGGATCGAGCGCCGCGTGACAGCCGGCGCAGGAATCCGACGTCAGGTGCTGCTCGAGCTTCTCGCGCTTCGTCAGCATTTCACCGGAAGGAGGATCTTCGAGCGTCGTATCGACGTCCGCGGGGGGAGGCGAGATGTGCTGGCACAGCAGCACTTCTCGAATGAACTTGCCGCGCTGCGTGGGAGACCCCTCCTTTTGCGACGCGTAGAGGGACAAGATGCCAGCCGTGCCGAGAAGCCCGGCTCGAAGCCCTTCGGCCGGCAGCGTCGCGGGCGCAAAAACGGACGAGCGCCCGGCTGTGGAAAGGCCGTAAACCTTCGCAAGCTCGGCGTTCACGAACGTTTCGCGCGTGGTGAGTAACTCGAGCGCGCTCGCGTTTCGATCGAAGACGAGCCCTGCGAACATCGCGGGGATCTCCTCCATCATCGCCGCCTGCAGGCCGGGCGTGTACTCCGGGTACAGGGCGGGGTCCTTCGCGCGCGCGCCGATGACGGGAAGCTGAAACAGGTCCGTGGCGAAGTTGCGGACGGATTCGCGGCCAGCCGGCGTTTGGAGCAGGCGCGCGGCGTGCTCGCCGACGGCTTCTGCCGCTCCGAGGCCGTCTTGCTCCGCGACGTCGAGCAACGTCGCGTCGGGCGTCGAGTTCGTCAAAAAATACGAGAGGCGGGAAGCCATCTCGACGCTCGTGTACTGCCAGAAGCCGCTACCGGAAGCCGGTGCCACGCCGCGCTCGAGCCGGTACAGAAAGTGCGGCGAGCCGAGCATTCCGATCATTCCCGAACGAACACCTCCGTAGACGTCGCCGAGCGTGGCGGCCGTGGTCGTGATGAGCTCGGTGTAGCGGGTGATTTGTGCTTCCGTGAGAGGCCGGCGAAAGGCGCGCCGGCCGAAGCTCGTGACGAACTGCCGGAAGCATTGAGCGTCGGTCGCGCTCGCGGGCCGGCAGCCGATGATCCGGTCGCGGCGTGCCATATCGGCGAACACCTGTGTGGCCGCGGCCTCGATCGCGGACTGGTACTGTTCGACGCCGCGCTGGGAGATCGATACCTCTGCGGCTCCGACCGTCGGCAGGCCGCCGACCGACCAGGAGACCGGCTCGAGCTCGCCGATCTCGACGGGTCCGTCGAGCAGGTCGCGGAGCGAGTTTCGAAAGGCCGCGTTGGTGAGGCGGCGATAGGCGCCGGGGGCGGGAGCGAACGTAATCGGTGCGCCGCCCGTGCCCGACGCACCGCCGGTCGTAGAGATATTGCCTGCGCTTCCCCCGGTGTTCGTCGAGCCACCGGTCGCGGTGTTGCCGCCG
Source organism: Polyangiaceae bacterium (assembly GCA_036374535.1). Taxonomy (GTDB): domain Bacteria; phylum Myxococcota_A; class Polyangia; order Polyangiales; family Polyangiaceae; genus PMG-095. Next base: position 6,558 of record DASUTR010000079.1, on the reverse strand, counting down.
ACTCCCGAGCCACCGCCCACGCTCGACGCGCCGCCCGTGCTCGACGGGGTGGCACCGGAGCCGCCCGGCGCAGCGGCACCCGTGATGTCCGTACTGCAGCCAGCTTGCAAGATGACGGCTACGGTGAAGGCGCCGAGTGCGAGGCGGGGGACAAGAAGCGGACCCTGAGTGCTCGTTGTGCCCATGGGACCCCTGCCATTGTCGCGACGTTTCGCGAATTGCTAAAATTTGGGATTTTTCTCAAGCGGGTCCTTCGACACTTGACACGACGTCGAGCGCGGCTCCCGCGCACCCGAGGCCAGCGCTCGAACGGCGTCAGAGACCGGGCAGCGGGCCGGAGCAGTACGCGGCTTCGCCGAACGTCGTGCGGGTATCGCCGAAGTAGTTCGAAAGCCGCACCAAGAGGTCGTTGTGCGAGGGATGATCGTAGACGACGTAACGACCCGTTCGGAGCCCGCCGCCGTTACCTGCGAGGACGAACGGCATGTTCGTCTTCAAATGATCGGCGGGGTGCTGGAGGTTCGAGCCGAAGAACACGATGCTCTCGTCGAGGAGCGAGTGGCCGCCCATGTCGACCGCCGCCATGGCCCGGACGAGATACGCGTGTTGCTCCGAATACCAGGTGGCGATGCGCTCGAGCTCCAGCGGCCGGAAGCCGCCCTCGTTCATGTAGAAGTGGTGATGCTCGGTCAGGCCTAGCCAGGGGAACGTGTGCTTGGCTTCGCTGTCGCTCCACTGCAGCGTTCCGACCGCCGTGCGATCGCACGCGAACGCCATGAGCATCATGTCGGTCATGAAGCGGCCCACGGCGGGGATCATGGTGTCGGTGGGAATGTCCCGGATGCTGCCGTCATTTTCGGAGTTGAGCCCGCTCGCGGGGTTGTAGCCGGTGGTGTCGACGCGCATGGGAGTCGAGCACCGCGCGACGGTACCGAGCCGCCGTTCCAGCGCCCGCACCTGTTCGAGATGCGCGTCGAGTCGTTGCCGATCGGCAGCGCCGACACGGGCCGAGAGCGCGGTGTACCGCTCGCTGACCGAATCGAGAATCGAGCGCTCCCAGGCGGCGTCGTCAGGACCGCTCGAGCCGAAGAGCTCGTCGAAGATCGCTTGCGGATCGAGGCGGGGCGGGATCGGGCTTATGGTCGCGTCGTCTGCGAAATTCACGACGTTGATGGGGCTCATCAACCCGTGGGACCTGCCGGTACCCCAGCGCACCGCCATGGAAAGGCTCGCGAGCGGACGCGTTCCCGAAAGGCGGCTCGCGAGCACCTGGTCGAGCGAAGGTCCCCTCGCGTAGCCCGAACCCGGAGTGGCCTGACGGGTGCCGGTGAGCCAGGCGATCATGCCGGCCTGATTCTGCTCGCCGACGGCGCTCTTCATGTCGATACCGTCGAGCACGACGATGCGATCTTTGACCGGTTCGAAGGGCGCGAGGATGGGGCTCAGCGTGAAGTCGTTTTCGGTGCCCGTCGGGCGCCAGCGGTCGAGAATGGATCCGCCCGGCTGGAAAACGGCGAGAAAGCGTTGCGCGGGCTCGCGTGCCGCCGACGCGTGACGAGCCGGCGTCATGACCTCGAGCCAAGGCAGGGCAATGGCGATGCTGCCCGCGCCCCGCAGGACGGCGCGGCGACTCAATCGAAACGGCGAGCTCATGGGCCGACCTCGGGCAGGTAGAGAAATGCTTCGTTTTGCGTGAGCGCGACCAGGAGCTCGAGAAGATTTTCGTCCGCGCTTGCGAATGCGCGCTCGAGCGTTTCGAGCGCGCAGGCGTCGTTGCTCGTCACCGGCCGAGCGTGCGTGTGCGAAAACCAGTTTCGAACGAAGCAGCGCCGGGCGTCCTCGCTCGCGGCGAGCAGGCGCGAAAGCTCGAGCGCGCCGTCGAACCGTCCCGCCGCGTCGGTGACGGCGAGCGTACCCGTCGCGTCGACGGGCTTTTCGTTGTCGAGGTCGCGAAAGAGCCCCGCGGCGTCGTAGTGCTCGAAAGCGAAGCCGAGGGGATTCATGATGGCGTGGCACGGCGCGCAGTCCGAGCTCGCCGTGAGCGTTTCGTAGAGCTCGCGCGTGGTCGCGCTCGGATCCGGCGGCTCCACGGGCGGGATGAGGTCGGGGGGGTCGGGCAGAATCGTGACGCAGAGCAGCGCCGTAGCGACGAAATGCCCGCGGCGAACGGGATTGTGCAGCGGGCCGCTTGCGGTGGAAGCGAGGAAGCTTGCCTGCGTGAGCAGGCCCCCGCGTTCGTTCGGATCGACGTCCACCCGGCGGAACTCAGCGCCGGACACGCCGGGGATGCCGTAGTAGGCGGCGAGCGGGCCGTTCACGAACGTGAACGGCGCCGTCAGGAGCGTGCTGAAATCGCCTTCTCCGCTCAAGGTGATGCCGGCGGTGAAAGCTTTGGTCTCCTCCGGCAAGAGCTCCGCAATTTGCGGCGTAAACGACGGATGGGCCTCCTCGCCCACCGCCGGAAAAGCGGTGCCGCGGAGGCGGAGCAGGCGAAGGTAGAAGGAACCGATCGGCTCGCCCGCGCGCTCGTCGGCGAGTAACCGCCGCGTTTGACGTTCGACTTCCTCCGTCGAGCGGAGCGCGTCGCCACGCGCCGCCTCGAGCAGTTCGTCGTCCGGCGGCGCATCCCAGAAGAGATACGACAGCCGCGACGCCATCTCGTACGAGGTCGGGCGCGCCCACCCGGGGCCCTTGTCCGCGGCGGGGACGCCGAGCTCGGGGCGGTAGAGAAATTCGGGCGACTGAAGCGCGACCTCGAGCACGGCTCGTACGCCGGATTGAAAATTGCCCCCCAGCGTTTGGCCATTCGCGAACACGGTCGCGAACGCCTCGAGGTCGTCCGTCGTCGCCGGTCGCCGGAAGGCCCGCTCGAGGAACGTCGAGAGGAACCGACGTGAGCAACCTGCCTCGTCGTCCGCGGGCTCGCAGCCGATGAAAGCGGCCGTGGTCGCTGCGTTCCGGGTGACCCGGAGCGCGAACTCGTGCGCCAAGCGGTGATAGCCTTCGACGAGGGCCGCGGTCGGCGGCAGAGTCTCCTCGGAGGCCGCCTCCGGCGGAAGCGAATCGGCGGGCTCAGCGTCGTTTCCGAAGAGCTCGCGAACGGTGTTGTCGTACTCGGCGCGGGTGAGGCGCTTGAGCGGGGCTTCCGGTGGATCCCCCGTCGTGCACCCGGGGTCACCGGCTGCGTTGCCCTCGCCGCCGAGGCCTGCCGAGCCGCCCAGGCCTGCCGAGCCGCCTCGAGCCGGGGACCCTCCCCGGCCCGCCGAACCACCGGTGCCCCCGGGCGCCGGGTCTCCCGCTTCGCCGCCTCGAGCCGAGTCGTCCGAGTCGTTCCGCGCCGAGCGCCCGCATGCGAGGAGCAGGCTTACGCAAACCGGTGCTAGCACCCTGGTCGCTACGCGCCCCGTGCGCCACGAGCCCGTCATGGGTCTTCCTTCACCACCATCACTCGTTCTCAAGTCGCACCAGATGGACCTTCATCGTCACTTTTCTCGATGCGCCTGCCGTGACGGCGGGGCCGGCGTTTCGAAAGTTCCGTTGCGAGCGTCACGCGCCGCCGCGTCGCACGCGCAGTAACACCGCGAAATGACCACGTCGCCGGCCGGAAGGAGCCCGCTTTGGGTGGTTGGGCATCGAGGTTCGCCCGAACGAGAACCCGAAAATACGCTGCGTTCGTTCGAGCGTGCGATCGGCGAAGGCGCGAACGCCCTCGAGCTCGATCTCTGCGTCACCGCGGACGAAGAGGTCGTGCTCTGGCACGACGAGAGCCCGTTCGAGATGCGCGCGAGGTTTCGCCAGCTCGGTCTCGAACCCATCGTGCGATTTCGCCCGCGCGTACCGTCCGACGCGCGGTTCCTGCGCCCCGTCAGCGAGCTCACGCTCCGCGAGCTGCGCGCCCACTTCGGCTATGCCGACGGCGTGTCCGGTCGCGTCGCGGGCTCCGAAATTCCGACGCTCGACGAGTTCGTCGTGTGGGCGAGCCGAGAAGAGCGGCTCGGTCTCGTCTTCCTCGACGTCAAGGTGCCCGCGGCGCGCGAGGATCTACTCGGCGTGCTCGTGCGGCGCGTCGACGCGCTGCTCCGGCAACATGCCGCGCCGTTTCGCGTGATCTACGAATCGGCGTCGGCGGACGCGATCCGCTCGCTCGTTCGCCTGGCTCCCGAACACGCGCACGCGCTCGATATCGAGCCGCCGGGAGGGCTCGTCACCGATTGGGAGTCGTGCAGCGCCGTGCGCGCGGCCGTCCACCACGGATTGCGCGTCGCGACACCCCAGCGCCCGCGCGGCATCACGCTCTTTCCGTTCGCGACTCACCGCCGCATCGTCACGCGGGATCTCGAACGCTTGCGACGGCACAACGAAAGCTCGCCCGGCGCGCCCGTCGAAGGCATCTGCTCGTTCACGATCAACGACGCCGACGAAATGCGCGAGCTCGTCGAGCTCGGCGTGTGGGCGATTCAGAGCGACCGTCCGGCCCTGCTTCGCGACGTGGCGTCGTCCGGCGGGCGATGAACCCGAGCTCGCCGAGCGCGCGCGACTCGCAGGAATCAGCGCGACGTTTCTTCCGCACTCGCGTGATGAAGCCGGCGAGCGGCTTTGGTTTCCGCTCGCCGGCCGTTCGTCGTCGCGACGTCAGTGCACGCGGCGCCCGCCGATGGGGTCGGCGGGTGCGCGTATCGGCAATGGAACCTCGTTCAAGAAATCCTCGACGAGCTTCTTCCGCGCCGGCAAGAGCAGATTCACGAGCGCATCCGAGATCTTGAAGCGCGTGACGCCGGCCACGGTTTCGAGGTCGACGTCGCGCTCGGAGACGTGCGTGAAGCCGAGCGACGGCGGCCAGATCATGGTCCCGCCGAGGTTTGCGTTGTTGCTGAAGCGGTGACAGCCGGCGCAGGCTTGCACTTGCGCGCGCTTGACGATGTCGACCGGTGTCAGCGTGCTGCCGAGGTTCGTGAGCGCGGTCTGGATGGCGGTGTGGAACGGGCTCGGCCCGGCGCCGAACTGCACGGGGTAGTTCGTTTCGTTGCTCAGGCTCGTTGCGAGGCTCTGGCCGGAGTTGAACACGTCGCTCGTGTTCATCGCGAACTCGGTCGCGCCGTTGCTGGCGAGACTCGCGACTTGGGTCACGAACTCCGCCTGGAAAGCGGACGCGTTCGCGTGCTGGGACGCGGGATCGAACAGCGGTCCGAACGGGTTCACCTTGTTCGTGACGGGCACGAAGCGCAGCGTGCACGTGGGCGTGCACTCTCTATCGAGCTTGTATTCGCGCAGGTTCCACATGCGCGGCTCGTCCGGCTGAACGAACTGGTTCGTCCGGAGCTGTCCCGCTCCGTGCGGATTCTCGCCGAAGTTTTCGTACGAGATCACGGGGTCGAACTCCTGGTACCCGTCGAAGTAGATCTGCTCGAGCTTCGTGCGACGCGTGTTCGCGTTCGCGATGTCCGAGAGCTCGGCGAACGCGCGCACGAGCCTCTGGCAGCCGCGGATGCCCTGTTCGTCGTGGGGGTTTCGCGCGGCCGCTTCGAAGATCAAGAGGTTCCGGTTCTGCCCGCCGGTCGGGAACCGCCCGGACTCTTTGGCGAAGACGACGCGGTACTCGCCGCAGTGCCGTCCGTCCGAAGGCGCGAGATCGAAGCGCATGAAGAGACCCACGGGGATGTAGGCGCAGGGACTGTTCGCCGCGAAGGGATCACACGTGGCCTGGGCGCCCTCTTCGGGATCGGGCCGGCATTCGTAGGGGTAGCCGTTCAACGAGCCCGTGCAGTTCGGCGACAGCGCGTCGGCGTCGAGCCCGGGCGCGGCGTTCTGCGTATCCCAGAGCTGGTGGAAGAGCTGCGTCGCCGTGAGGCCGGAGACGCCACTCGTCGAGACGAGCTGGCCGAGCACGCGTGCGAGCGTGAAGTTCGCGAGAATTGGCTGATCGGTGATGGCGAGCGAACGGCGGGCGTCGACGATGGGCGAGGGCTGCACGGCGAGCTGATCTTCGTCCAGCGCTTCCGCGGTGGGGTTCGCCCCGCACGCGCCCGTCACGACGGCCGCCGCGAGCACGCCCCCGAGCGCGCCGCGTCGGAGTTCTTTCGATTTGGAATGGGTCGTTGATGTTCCCCGATGATTCATGGCATTTCCTTTCTGGTGCAATAACCCACCGCGCGATCTCCACGGCCGACGAGCGGACGCTCGTCACCACCCCGTGCGCGCCGCGCAGCGCGCACGTTCTTTCGAACCGAGAGATCGTTCGGCGAGCTAACTTTTCCGGTCGATCGCGGTCACGGATCGATGCACGGGTCGGCTCCCATCGCGTGCGGACAGTGTTCGTCGGGAGCGGCTTCCGCAATGGCGGAAGCGATGTGATAGGTGCGGCAGTACACGTGATTGCCGATGAAGCACACGGGTTCGACCGAGGCCGACGTCGTGTATTCCGTCGGCGCCGTCTCGCTCGGCGTGATCGCGCTGCAAGCGGCCAGGCAACTCTCGTTGCTCTCGAAGTACGCGGGCTCTTCGACGCCCGCGGTGTTTTCGGCCGTACACGTCGCCATCATCAGCGCGCAGTACGAGACG
>DASUTR010000078.1:0-5906 GCA_036374535.1 Polyangiaceae bacterium | reverse complement strand
CGACTCGGCGTCCGACACGGGACACGTGGCGCGACAGAGCTTCGGACAGTAACCGCACGTTTCGAGCTCCCCACGACGTTCGTCGAGCACCCTCAAGACGCGCCGTGCGCTCATGCCGTTCCGTGGGACGAATCACCCGTTTTGGGGGGGCGGCCCAGCTTTTCCTGGGGCAAGACGAGGGTGAAGCGCGCTCCTGCTTCCGAGGATTCGAGCTCGACTCGGCCGCCGTGCTCTTCGGCGATCTTCTTCACGATCGCGAGGCCGAGGCCGGTGCCGCCTTTCTTTCCCGCCGTCACGAACGATTGGAACAACCGGCCCTCGACTTCTTTGGGGATCCCGGGGCCGGTGTCCGAAACGCCGATGCACAAGTCGGTCCCTCGCATCTCCGCGGCGATGGATAGCACGCCGCCCTCGTCGCGCATCGCCTCGATGGCGTTGCGCGCGAGATTGTGCAGCGCCCGCGCGACGCGCGCCTCGTCGAAACGTGCCGTGAGCTTCGAGTCGACCGTCATCTTGAGCTCGATCGAGGCGTTGCCCGGCTGGCTCGCTTCGATGCGCAGCTGTTTCTCGAGCTCGCCGAAAAACTTACGCATGTACACCCGCCGCACGAACAGGGCGCGATCGCCCCGCGCGAACTCCAGCACCTCGCGCTGCATCCCCGTGAGCACGTCGAACTGCTTCAAGACGAGCTCGCTGAACTCCTGCCGCTGCGCGCGATCCTCCGCGTCCGCCATCAGCTGAACGTAGCCGCTGATGACCGTCATCGGCGACTTGAAGTCGTGGATCACCTGAGACAAGAGCCGTCCGATCGCCGTAAGTCGCTCGCCGCGCTCGCGCGCTCGACTCGCGTTGAAGAGCCGCACGGCGGTCGACACGTTCGCGGCGACGAGGCGAAGGAGGCCCACGTCGGTATCGCCGAGCAGGCGATCGTCACCCGCGCTGAAGACGCCGATGGCGCCCAGCGCCGCACCTTCCTCGCCTTCGAGCGCGAGCGCGAGCGCAGAGGTCGGATTGAAGGGGAGCGGCTCGCTCGCTTTCGGCCCGAGCGCCGAGCCGCTGAGCAGGATCGGCTCATTTTCCCGCATGGCGCGCCCGAGCACACCCTCGCCCGACTTCGCCGGGTGGCGCGCGAGCTCGCCGGGGTCGTCGCGATCGTAGAGGTAGTCCACGAGGTCGCCGGTCTCGTCGTTCGAAAGCCGCAACAGCGCCCCGCGCGAGTCGCCCGCTCCCGCCGCCTGCTCGAGCGCGACACGGACGAGCATTTCGATACTCGTCGCGCGCGCCGTCGCGCGCTCGAGCTCGAACAAGAGCGATAGCTCGCGGAACTTACGCTCGAGCTGCTCTTTCGTATCGATGAGCTGCCGGTTCTTCTGAATCAGCGACAGCACGAGGCGCGAGTTGTCGATGGCGACCGCAGCCTGCGTGCTCAGGGCGGACGCAATCGCCTCGTCGTCCGGCGTGAAGCCGGTCGCGACGCGCTTGTTCAAGACCTGGAGCACGCCGATGGTGCGCCCGAGGTGATTGCGCAGCGGCGCCGCGAGCATGCTCGTCGTGCGGTAGCCGGTCAGGAGATCCCACTCCTTCTCGAAACGAGAATCACGGTACGCGTCCGCGACGCGGATGGTCTCCCCCGATACCGCCACGAGCCCGGCGATGCCGTGGCCGAGCTTCATGCGGATGGAACGCACCTCGCCGCCGACGACGATGCGGCTCACGAGCTCGTCCTTGGTCTCGTCGAGCAGGTACAAGGTCGCTCGGTCGGCCTCGAGGAGCTCGGTGACCTTGCCCAGAATGAGCTCGAGCAGGTCGTCGAGGTCGAGGGTCGTACCGAGCGCCGTCCCCACCTCGCGGAGCGCTCGGGAAATGCGCTGCTCGCGGCGCAGGGCGTCGGCAAGCCTCACCGCCCGCTCGTCGCCGAGCGCCGCCGGCTTGGCCTCGACGTCGGAGGACATTGGGATGGGGCGCCGTTTCCAGCGGGGGCTTCGCCCACGCCTGCGGCGATCGAATCACGATCCGTCCGGTGGATCCATACGGTTGCGTCAATCTGAGTCGTTCGCTAGGAATCGTGGGGTACCGCAATGGCTCTCAAGCAGCTTCAACTCATGGTCCGCGGGCGAGTCCAGGGCGTGTACTTTCGTGCCTCGGCACAGCGCGAGGCGCGGCGCCTCGGCCTGACGGGCTGGGTAAAGAACCGCGCGGACGGCTCCGTCGAAATCCTCGCCGAGGGGGAGGAAGTATCGATCCGCGAGCTCTACGGCTGGGCGCAGAAGGGCCCCGGCGCGGCGCGGGTGGACCGCGTCGAGACGCGCTGGCGAAGCTTCACCGGCGAGTTCGGCGACTTTCGCATCGTGGATTGACTGCGCTAGAGGCTTCACGATGACGGCGACCCTGCGCGCGATCCTCGCGGCCTCGCTGCTCGTCGCCACGCCCCCGGCGCTCGCAGCGCCGCCCGGGCTCGCCGCGGCCGAGCTCCCCGAGCTCCCGCGGGTTCCGTCCGTCGAGCCCGGCGCGCCGCGCGCCGAGGATCTCGCCGAGCTCGACGCCGTCCTCGCGCGGGTAAGCTCGAACGACCCCGGCGAACGCGAGACCGGAACGCGCGAGATCCTCGAGCTCTCGCCGCGGCTCGTCGCCGCGATGCGGCGCCGGCTCGCCACGATCGCCGATCAGGCGAATCGCAACGCCATGAAAATCCTCCTCTACGACGTGCGGCGCGCCGCGCGCGAAATGCCGGAGGACGAACCCGACGACGGACGCAAAGAAAAAGACGGGCCGGACTATCTCGCGCTGCTCGTTTCGAAGCCGCAGAAACCCGAATCCGCCTGGCGCGACCTCACGCGCGTGCTCGCGCTCTCGCGCATGCTCGAGCACGTCGGAACGACCGAAGCGGTGCGCGGTATCGTCGAAGTGCACGTCCGATTCGGCGAGTTCTTGCGCGTCGACACGCAGCGCGCGCTCACGCGTCTCGGCGATCGCGCCGTGCCGGCGCTCATCGAGGCGCGGCGCCATCCGACGGAACGGATCGGCAAGTGGGCCGCCCGCCGGCTCGACGCGGCCGGTCGCGCAGCCCCCGGCCAGGCCGCGCAGATCGGCGACGTGCAGGTGCTCGCCGACGTGTTTCGCGCCTACGGGCGCACCAAGGATCTCGACGCGGCCCGCATCGTGGTCTCGTTCGCCGGGAGCGAGCGCACCCAACTGCGCGAGGCCGCGCGCCAGGCCGTGGCGATGCTCGGCGAGGCCGGCCACTGGCAGCTGCGCGACGCCTACGAAAATGTCGTGGGCAAGCGAGCGCAGCGCGACTGGGGTTGGGAGCGCACGGCGCGCGAGCTCTTCGGCGAGCTCGATCGACTTCGGCGCGTCGAAATCGCCGACGTGTTCGAGAAGGCCGTCGCGGCGCGACGGAAGGGCGATCTCGAAGCGATGCGCCTCGCGTTCGACCAAGTGCTCGCCCGTTCCCCCGATTTTCAACGCGCCGACGAAATGGCCGACGGCTATTTCGAGTACGCGACGAAGCACGCGGAGGACCAGCGCGAGCAGGCGCTGCTCGCCTTGCGCCGTGCCGACCGAATCGGAACCGACGCCGCGCGGAGGAAGAAGATCCAGAGCCTGCTTTTCTCGCTCGAAGCGGACCGGCTGGGCGAGCGGGGCATCGCCGACCGAAGCCTGCTCAAACGGGCGCTCGACGCGGACCCGGACAACGCCCGCGCGCGCGAGCAGCTCGCCGAGCTCACGCGCGCCCCTGCGCCGTCCGATCGCCGGACGCGCTACGCCGTCGCCGGCGCCATCGGGTTGTCCGCGCTCCTCGGCGTACTCTTCATCCTGCTCCGGCCACGCAAAGCGTCGCCGGAGCCCGCAGCGTCCGGCGAAAAGCCGAGCTGAGGGCGCCCCGGAGGGGCTATTCGTCGCCGTCGCTCGCGGCTTCGGCCTTGGGCTTCTTCGCGCGCTTCGGCTTCTCGGCCTTGGCTTCGCTCGCCTCGGCCTTTTCGGACGCGGCTTCGGCGCCCTTCTTCGGCTTCGCCTTGCCCTTCGTCTTGTTCGGCTCCGAGCCGCCGTCGGCTCCGAGCTCGACGAACTCGACGAGCGACATCGGCGCGTTGTCGCCGCGCCGGCGCCCGAGCTTGATGATGCGCGTGTAGCCGCCGTGGCGATCGCGGAAGCGCTTGGCGAGATCGAGGAAGACCTTTTCGATGAGGTCGACCCGGCGCTCTTCGCCGCCGCGGTTGACCACGGCGAAGCGGCGCAGGAACCGTCCCATGCGCTGCTCGGCAGCGATGCGCTTCGCCTTGCCCGCCGCGTCGAGGTCCTTCTGCGCCGTGTAGGCGATGGGACCGAGACGAATGGCCTTCGTGATGAGGCGCTCGGCGACGCGCCGGAGCTCCTTGGCCTTGGCGTCGGTGGTCTCGATGCGCTCGTGCGCGACGAGATTCGCCGTGAGCGCCCGCAGCATCGCGCGGCGGTGGCTCGTGTTGCGGCCGAATTGCCGGCCAGACTTACGGTGCCTCATGGCTCATCCTTGCGCTTGCTGCTGCTGCTTCCAGCGGTCGACCATGGCCGGCCAGCTGTCGAACTTCATGCCGAGACCGAGGCCCATGGTGGCCAAGAGCTCCTTGATCTCCTTGAGCGACTTCCTGCCGAAGTTCTTGGTCTTCAGCATGTCCTGCTCGGTCTTCTGAACGAGCTCGCCGATCAAGGTGATGTTCGCGTTCTGGAGGCAGTTCGCGGAGCGCACCGAGAGCTCGAGCTCGTCGACCGAACGGAAGAGGTTCTCGTTCAGCGGCTGCTCGTCGCTTCCGGACGCGTGGTAGGTCGTCTCCTCGCTCTCCTCGAAGTTGATCCAGATGGAGAGCTGCTCCTTCAGGATCTTGGCGGCGAAGGCGACCGCGTCCACGGGACGCGCCGCGCCGTTCGTCCAAACCTCGAGCACGAGCTTGTCGTAGTCGGTGACCTGTCCGACGCGCGCGTTCTGCACCGAGTAGTTGACCTTGCGGATCGGCGAAAAGAGCGCGTCGATCGGGATCGTTCCGATGGGCATGGTCGGCGTCTTGTTGCGCTCCGCCGAGACGTACCCGCGACCGACGTTCACCGAGAGCTCCATCGAGAGCGGGCCCTTCTTGTCGAGCGTCGCAATCGCGTGGTTCGGATTCAACACCGTCAGGCCGTCGACCACTTTGATGTCGCCCGCCGTGACGATACCGGGGCCTTCCTTCTCGAGGCGCACCGTGTACGCCTTCGGAGCGTCGGCCTTGAACACGACCTCTTTGAGATTGAGGATGACGTCGGTCACGTCCTCGACGACGTCGGGGATCGTCGTGAACTCGTGGAGGGCGCCTTCGAGGCGCACGGCCGTGATGGCCGCGCCCTGGAGGGACGCGAGGAGCACGCGGCGCAGCGAGTTGCCGATCGTGATGCCGAAGCCGCGCTCGAGCGGCTCGCACGTGAACTTTCCGTACGAATCGCTGTTCGAATCGGGGTCGAGCTGGATCGCCTTCGGGCGGATCAGATCGCGCCAGTTCCGACTCATCATTGCTGTGACCATGCTGTGCTCCTTGTTCGGTTGGGGTTTGCGCGACCGTCCCGAATCGGCGAGAAACCCACTTCTCGTTCGATTCCGCGGTCTGCCCGCATGAGAAAAGTCTAGTTACGAGAGTTTGAAGATTTGTCCAGGTGATCGGCTGGGCGAAGCCCAGCCCGAGACGAGGTCCGAGTCTTGGACCGATTATCTCGAATAATACTCGACGACGTACTGCTCGCGCATGCTCGGTTCGTTCATCTCGTCTCGAACCGGCATCGACTTGAAGGTTCCGCTCATCGCGTCCTTGTCGACCTCGAGCCAGCTGCCGCGCGGGCGGCTTTCGGCCATCGCGAGCGCCGCCTGGATGAAACCGATCTGCTTCGAACGCTCGTCGATC
>DASUTR010000077.1:0-6559 GCA_036374535.1 Polyangiaceae bacterium | reverse complement strand
AACGAGCAGTCCGGGGCGCCGTCCTCGGCCGTCGTCCGCTCGCGCCGCAACGACGGCCCCACGGCTTCGTTCGTGACTCGCGCCGTCACGGACGATCTCGCCGGGTACCGTCAGGTCCTCGTCGCCCGCCCGACGCTTCCCGCATGGGCGAACGCACTCGGGCTTCGTCCAGTACGGATTCAATCGACGACCGGTTCGAGCCTCTGGGTGCTCGCGCGCACGAACGGGAGCGAAGCAGAGCGCGGACGGCCCGCGAGCTCCGGGTTGCCGTGACGTTGGACGTCGCGGCTGACATGCGCGTGCTCGAGCGTGTTCGTTCGACCACTGGCGTCACACACCATGACACGAGGATCATGTCACTTGCTCGGACTTGTTACGCGCTTCGCGTGAGTGAGCGAACAAAAGGAGCTTCGTTCGCGACGTGTGAAACTGGCACACAGGGTGCATACGTAAGCATCTACACACATGGCGACGCTGATTCGTTTTGCGCTTTGGACGGCGGTGCTCATCGCACCCGGCGGCATCCTGCTCGCCCCCGTTCTCCTGGCGCGAGAAGTCGAGCGTCGTAAGCGCGTTCTCCCGTAGTCCGAGCGGCGGGAAGCATGGCCCGCTCACGCGGACGTGATACCTTTTCCAGCATGGTGAAGGTCGCGGACGGTGGTGTGCGACGTGCCGGAGCCCTCGTCGCGTTGCTCGGGTTCATCGGCATCGCGAACGCTTGCGGCGGTCGTACCGTCTGGGTGGAAGGAGAAACGGGCGGGGAGTCCGGCGACGGCGGCGTCAGCGGCCGCGGCGGCTACGGCGGAACAGGCGGAGACTACGGCGGGACGGGCGGAGACTACGGCGGTGGCGGATACGGCGGTGGCGGATACGGCGGGACCTATGGCGGAAGCTACGGGGGAACCTATGGCGGAAGCTACGGCGGGAATTTCCCAACCGGCGGCGTCACGAGCGGCGGAGTCTACGGCCGAGGGGGCGGTCCCGTGGGTGGGGTGTCCGGCCAGGGTGGCGTCGGCGGCACCATCATCACGGGCGGCTTCGGCGGAACGTTCGGCGGCAGCGCCGGCATGGGCTGCGGCGCGGTGTCGGGAACCGGTGGTAGCTCGGGGTCCGCGGGGCTCGCCATGGCGTGTTCGCTCTTCTGCTCGCGGTATCCCTACGCGAGTTGCCCGTCCGATTTCCAGAGTCAACGAGAATGCCTTGCAAGCTGCCGCGACGGTTTCGGCATCGGGGCGTGGTGCGAGCCCGCGCTCGCGTCGTTCTTGCTGTGTTCCGGAGCCGAGCTCGATCCCAACGCGATGTGCCGCACGCAGGGGGCCGAAGCGGCGTGTGTCGGGCCCGGTTGTCTCACCGACGCCGTGTTCACGTGCTCCGAACAGTATTTCGCCCTGCTCGAGTGCGCTGAAAACCCGAGACCGGATCCGTGTCCGCCGCCGCCCTGCAGCCGAAAAGAAACGGCCGGCGCGGACTTCTGTTTCCGCGAGACCTCGTGCCCGAGCACGGGAAGCACGTGGACCGAGTGTTACTACGACTACGACAGCGGCGGCGCCTGGAACTGCACCTGTGCCGACAACGGAATTCTAATCGGCAACGTGACGACGTACTCGCCAGAGAACGCGTGCGAGGCCGGCGCGGAGCTCTGCGGCATCTACTGAGACGGGGCTCGGAGTGCGGGGGCGCGGTCGAGCCAACCGTACTGCCCGAGGAAGCGCAGAAAGTCGGGATGCTCGAGCGAGAGCGGCCGCAAGTACTCGCTTTCGAGCTCGCGCCGCCAGTAGACGCCGCGCTCGCCGAGCGGCGCGAAACGATAGCGGTAGAGGAGCGCGCGGACGTACTTGGGCGGCGCTTCCGGGAACGGATCGCGCGCGATGAGCGGCGCTATCGCGCGGTCGCCGCGGAGCAACTTGTACGCAAGGTGGACGATCCAGGGTTCGCGTTCGAAGTCGGAGAGCGCCGCGAACCAGAGCTGCCAGTCGAGCCGGTGGTGATACGGCGTGACGAGGCACGGAGCGCGGCGAACGTCCCCGGGCTTGCAGGGAAATTCGTACTCGCGCCATTCGGCCCGTTCGTCGGGAACGGCTGAGCTCGTACCCTCGAGCACGACCTCGTGGCGCACGCGGCCCACGCTGCCGAAGGCGCCGTACGTGTTGACGAGCCCCAAAGGGTCGAACGACGCGTTCATCCGCTGCCGCGGAGACAAAAGATTCACGATGGGTCCGAGACTCAGCAAACCGATGACGATTCCGAGCGCCACGAGCGCGATTCGTCGGGACTGCGAGGCGCGCAGGACCGCCTCGCGAAGCGTCGCGAGCTCGACCCGTTTGGCCGCCGATACCAGCCGTTCGAGCGCGCGATCGTCGAAGCAGGCGAGCGCTACGACGATGGTGAGCCAGTTCAAGAACGAGAGATTTCCACTCAGGATGATGAGCACCTGGAATCCGACGATGATCGTGCCGGCGACGAGCCGCACCCGCCGGGGACCGAATACACCGAAGGGCAGAACGAGCTCGGCCAGGTGATTGACGAGCACGCCCGCCGTGTGCGTGAACCGCGGTGCAAAATGGAAGTACGGGCTCAGCGGGCCCGGATTCGGCTGGGTCTCGTAGTGAAAATCGAGGCACGTGAGCTCGGCCCAGCAGCCGTCGCCCCGCAGCTTGATGAGGCCGGCGCCGAACATCACGCGGAACGTGAGCCAACGAAAGAGCACGACGAGTAAGAGCGGCGGCGGCTCGGTCGGCGCGAAGAGCCGAGGCCGCCACGCCGGCGCGAAGAACATGGCGAGGAAGCCCGCTTCGCAGAGGAGCATCTCCCAGCCGTAGCCGTAAAATACCTGACCACCCTGGACGAACGACAGGTAGAGCACCCAGAGCGCGGCAAAGATGGGCGCGTTCGCGACGCCGAACACGGCGAGCGTCGCGAGCATCAGGCCGAGCCACGACGCGGCCTCGATGACGGCGTCGGACGAGCCGAGCCAGAAGATGGTCGGGACGTTCCACGCCGCGCGCGCGGGCTCGAAATGGCGCGCGACGAGGTCGAGGTAGGCGCCGAGCGGGAGCAGCCCGTGCGAGCCGATGAGCGGCAGGGCCTGTCGGACGAGGATGAGGAAAGCGACGAAGTAGACGGCGCCGAGCGAGCGCAGCACCACGGCGCGCATGAGAAAGTAGTCGGCTCCGCGCGGAGCCGTGGAAAAGTCAGGCATTGACGACGTTGATCGGGCGGCCAGCGAGAATCGCCGCGACGTTCTTTACGGTAGCGTCGAGCAAGCGCCGGCGTGCCGCGAACGTGGTCCACGCCTGGTGGGGCGTGACGATGCAGCGCGGCGCGCGAAGCAGCGGGTGATCGCCGGGCGGAGGCTCGACCGAGAGCACGTCGAGCGCGGCGCCGCCGAGCGTGCCGTCTTCGAGAGCGTGCACGAGGTCGGCCTCGTCGATGAGCCCGCCGCGCGCGGTGTTCACGAGCAACGCGCCCGGGCGCATCCGCTCGAGTCGCTCGCGCCGAACGAGCCGCTCCGTCTCGGCGGTGAGCGGGCAATGCAGCGACAGGGCGTCGCTCGTCTCGAAGACCACCTCGAGCGACCCATACTCGACGCCTTCCGGCGGATTCGGAACTCGGCGCGAGGGCGTCGCGACGACGCGCATTCCGAGCGCCCTGCCGAGCACGCCGACGCGCTGGCCCACCGCGCCGTAACCGACGATGCCGAGTGTTTTTCCGGCGAGCTCGACGAGCGGCTCGTTCCAGAACGTGAAATCGCTCGCGCGCGACCATTCGCCCTCGCGCACCGCGCGAGCATGCAGGCCGACGTGGTGCGTGAGCTCGAGCAACAGCGAAAGGGCGTGTTCGGCGACGCTCGCCGTCGAGTACGCCGGGACGTTGCAAACGGGCACGCCGAGGGCGCGCGCTCGAGCCCCGTCGACCACGTTGTGCCCCGTCGCGAGCACCGAGACGCCGCGCAACCCGGGAAGCTTCGCGAGCGTCGCGCCGTCGAGCGGCGTCTTGTTCGTGACGACGACGTCCGCGCCGAGAGCACGCGGCAGGATCTCGTCAGGTGCGGTCCTCGGGTGCACCTCGAGCTCGCCGAGCGCGGCGAGACCGTCCCACGGCAGATCGCCGGGGTTCACCGTCTGTCCATCCAGAACGACGATCCGAGCCATGCGCGCCGAGCGAGCGAGGGACTTTAGCGCTTCGCGCTGATGATCGCCGCGCGGCTCAGAAATTGCTGGAAGTGCGCGCGGTTCGCGGGTATCGGCGGCCGTTCGTAGCCGTAGCCGTGGCGGATTCGCTGCGCGTACAAGCAGCCCACCGCCTTGTCGAAGCTTCGCGCGGTCGGCGCGAGATCCACCGATTTTGCGCTGTCGTCGGCGAGGGCGCGAACGAGCTTCTGAAGCTGCTCGCACCGTCCCGGGGTTTCCGGAAGCACCACGGGCGCGGCCTGCGGGCAGCACGTCTTTCGGATGATGGCGGTCGTCGGAAGCTCGTACCAGCCGAGCCGCGTGCCTGCCGTGCCGCCGTCCACCGATCGCCGGGCGCGCACGTCGAGCGCGAGCTCCGAGCCGGCGTCGGGAACGCCCGCCTCCGCTCCGGCGTCCACGACGTGTTCCTTCACCATGCCGTGCAGTTGCGCCGCGGTCGCGCGCAGGTCGCCGTCCCGACAGACGAACGCGAAATCGGGACGACCGTCGAACGAGTCGGCGGCGAAGTGGTCGAGCACGCACTCGTCGCGGCGCGCTTCGGGAGCTTTCTGTGCCGCCGGCTTCGCGATCGGCCGAGGCAATGGGGGCGCGTCGCCCACCGTCGCGGCGGGCTGCGTTTGCGCCGTGTCCCCCGACCCGAGCAAGAAGTATCCGAGCGCGCCTACCCCGATCGCTGCCACCGCGAGCCACGGAACGACGCTGCCCTTGCGCGCGAACGGATTGATCGACGGGCGCTTCGGAGCGACGGGCGCGGAAAGCTGCCGCGCTGAGCCCCCTGGCGTCATCGGCGGCCGAGCCGCTGCCGCCGACGACAGGGACAAGAGCATGTCCAGTCCCGGTTTTGCGATGACGGTGGCAAGCTCGTCGTCCGGGACGTCGGCGCTTCGGCCCTGGTCGTCCGGAAGCTCGGCGTCATCGATGACGACGCCGTCGTCACGCCCCGACCCGAAGGCGGCGCCGCTGACGATGTTGCCGAGTCCGCTCGGGGCGGCGCGCTGCGGCGGCGCGGGGAGCGGCAGCATCTTCGGGTCGCGCTCCCACCCATCGAGGATGGCGACGAGGTCAGCAAGCTCGACGGCGCGGAAGCGGCGCTCGGCGGAAAGACCTCGCGCGATGATTTCCTGGAGCGCGGGCTCTTCCACCCCGAAGGTCGATAGCGGCGCGGGTCGAGAATTCATGGCCCGCAGAAGTGCTTCGCGCGTACTCCCGGAAAATGGCGCCTTGCCGGTGATCGAGGCATAGAGCGTCGCGTAGAGAGCCCAGACATCATCGGCCGGCGTCTCGGGTCCGCCTCGCAGACGCTCCGGGGGACAGAATGCGCCGATGGGAGGAACCATGAGTTGGGACAGCACGGGCGCGATGGGCCGCCCCTCGGCTCCGGCGAGAATGCTGCGCGGAGAGATGGCGCCGTGAACGGCCCCCACCGCATGAAGCGCCTGAACGGCATCGGCCAACCGGAGCACCCACGCCACCGCCTTCGCGGCATGGATCGGGCCGTCGTCCAACGACTTCTTCAGGGTTACGCCGGGCACGTGCTCGGCCACGACGGCGACAGCGCCCGCCGGGACCTGCACACGCTCCGGAAAAGCCCCCCGTGGAATGTCCTTTACGATGTCGATAATCGTCAGCAGGTGCCGATGGGTGAGCCCCCGTGCCGCGGAGAGCGACGCGAGTCGCGCCGATTCGCAAATCGCTACAACGACCAAACGACCGGACGACACCTCGATTGCCATCCAGTGGTGCTCGGCTCGACTCGAAAGCAGTGGCCGCTCGAGGCTGTAGCGTCCACCAAGGGGGGATCGAGGCTCTGTCATCGGCACGAGGCGTTCGCCGCCCTTTGGAAGCTTAGGCGGCCAGGACCCTCAATGCGTCCGAATAGTAGCAATCGGCTCAAAAAAAGAGCGCATTTCGGGGTCGCAAATGCAATGCAGGCGGACGAAAAGGAGCCTCGGGTGCGAGGAAGTATTTTTCCGAGATGGTTTCTGAACGCTGGTCAATCGTCACCGCAGCCGATTCGCAAGCGACGTCGCCCCCCAAATGCGATCTCGAAGCGTCAATTCGCCCGGTCGTATTTCAGTTTTGGAGTGATTGACCAGCACTCGATTCAGAGAAAGTTTCCTACGCCGTGGTTGACACCGCCGAGTCCAGCAATTATTGGTCGGCGCCTATGGCTAACAGCGACATCGATGACAGAATTCGGGGGATGGTTGAGGCCTTTGCAGGTGAGCTCGCCGCCCTGATTCGGGAATCGGCGTTCGAGACCGTAAGGGCAGCGCTCGGCGAAGGTAGTGGTGGCGGCGGCGGCGGTGGCCGTGGTCGTCGCAGCGGTGGTGGCGCCGTGGCGCTCCGCAGCTCCAGCCGCGCGAAGG
>DASUTR010000076.1:0-23521 GCA_036374535.1 Polyangiaceae bacterium | reverse complement strand
GACGATGCGCGGGTTTCGTCGCTGTAACAGCCGTAAGATCGCGGTCGGGAACGGGTCACGCTGCACGTACACGGCGTCGTAGCGCGACGCGACGCGCACCGCCTCGAGGCGCTGCGCGATGCCGCGCGCGAGGTAGTAGGCGAAGTTCAGCGATTTTTCGAGGCGCGGCTTGGGGACGATGCCCATGTGCACCTTGAAGAATTCGTCGGGGTAGATCGTGATGACGTCCGTTTCGATGCCGAGCTTCTCGAGCAGCGGCAAGAACTGGAACGCCATGACGCGGCTGCTCCCGCTGCTCGCGGAAAACAGCGTGACGACGAGCACCTTGAGCGGTCGCTTCGCTCCGGCGGGCTCCGTCACATCGCTCCGCGGCGGTTCACGAGGTCGGCGAGGAACCCCATGAGCACGACTTGGAGGAACCCGACGAGCAGGATCAGCGTCCGCTCGTTCAAGTTTTCGAGCCAGATGTCGTAGCCGAACGACGCGAGCGTCGCGAGAAACAGGAAGAACGAGAGCGGCAGGAAGATCTTGAGCGGGTTGAAGAACAAGATCATGCGCATCACGAGCGTGAAGTAGTTGATGGCGTCGTGGATGGGCCGCACCTTCGATTTCCCGGTGCGCTCGTAATAGTCGATGGGCAAGTAACGGACGCGCCAGCCGTCCGACATCATCGCGAGCGTGATGCTCGTCGTGAACGAGAACCCGTCCGGCAGCAGGCGCAGGTACCGCATCGCCAAATCTTTGCGGAACACGCGCAGGCCGGAGTTGAGGTCGGGGATACGTCGATCGACGAGGTAATCGGCGAGGCGGTGGATCGGCCACTTGGCGGCGCGACGCGTGAGCGAGTGCGAGACGTTCGCGCCGATCCGGGCACCGACGGCCATGTCGCAGCGGTCGAGCTCGCGCACGAGATCTTCGATGCGATCGACCGGATAGGTGCCGTCGGAGTCGATGATGAGCACCCAGTCGTTCGCGGCGGAGCGAATCCCCGTTTTCAGCGCGGCGCCGTAGCCCCGGTTGTACTCGTGGCGCAAGACGAGCGCGTTCGAGCGCGGCTCGAAGTCGCACGAACCGTCCGTCGAGCCGTCGTCGACGACCACGTACTCGTAGCGAACGGAGCTTCGTCCGAGCGTCGCGTCGAGCGTGTCGAGAAGCGGCACGATGCCGTTCTTCTCGTTGTGCACGGGAATGACGATGGAGACTGCCGAAACTGTCATGCTCGAAGCGGTCCGGGCCGCCACACCAAGGGCATCCATAGCAGAACCGCTCCGCGTTTCGCCCGCTACCGTCACGTCGTCAAGGGGCCCGCCCGAGGATTATCCGTTCGTGCCATTTCGTGCGGGAACGTCGCGGCAACAGCGAAACCCGAGGTGGTAGTTCCGGTGGCTGTTCGGGTCCGTGACCTTCGTTACGTGCCAGCGAGGGGCACGGAAGCGGCAGTCGTCCAGGTGCGCCTCCGCCTGCTGGAAAATGAACCAGCTGCCCTTCATTTCGGTTTCTCCGGTGCCGCCGAGGCTTCCGAGCTCCTCCCATTTCATCGGCAAGCTCATGTGCTCGGCGGCGTTGCCGTGCTGATCGTAGACGCCGAGCGGACTCACGCATTCGGGGAACGCGCCCGCGGGGTAGTCGTTCGTGCCGCAGAGCGTAAAGCCGCCGGCCAAGCACTTCGGGCTCTTCTTCGCGCCGGTCGCGCAGAGCGCGTGGTTCTTCTTCGGGCCGTAGGCCCAGACGATCTCACGCTCGAGGTTGTGAGCGTACTCCGCGTTGATGCGATCTTTGTCCCAGTGGTAATCGCTTCGAGGGTCCTTCACTTCGCCGGCGCACGCGCCTTCCCATTCGTGCGCGTCACACAAACGCTTGCCCATGGCGCGACAGAGCCCGCTCGCTTCGTCGGCGCGCACCCAGACGACGGGGTACTCGCAGGCGACGTTCGGGAATTCGTACTGGTCGATGCAGGCGAGCTGCGCCGGGGCGATGGCGTGCCCTTCGCGCGTGAGAGGCACCATGTTCGCCGCACCACAGCGCGGCTCGGGCGCGGCGAGCTTCGCCGCGACGCGCCGCCGCTCGCGGCATTCGGCGCGCGTCATCGGATGCTTCGAAATCTCGGGATTGCCCTGGCTCATCCAATCGGACGCCGTGACGATGGCGCGCAACTTCGCGAGCGTCGCAGCGTCGAGACCGAGTGAGAATTCCATTTTTCGCAGCATGGCCTCGCGCTGCTCGGGGATGGGCAGCGCGTCGATGTCGTAGTCGTACGCGGCGTCGTCGACGGGCGGCGGCTCGGCGCTCGGAGTGGCGCTCGCGCTCGGGGGCGACGGCGCGACGGCGGCGTCCGGGGCCAGGGTCGGCGCAGGCGCGGGCGGCGGCGTCCGAATGGGCGGGACGGCGAGCGCGACGGCCGCGAGAACGGCCGCGAGCGCGAGGAGACCGAGGTTCCGCGATCGACCCGCCAAGATGTCGTTGATGTAGACCTCCCTGCCCTCGGATTGGAAGAGATCTTCCAGCGCGATTAAATGGCCGCTCCCCCGAGTTCAGGGTGGTATCAAGCCCGGGCTCGGGCCCGTATCCGTTTCCGCGCTCCTGTCCCAATCGCTTCGCCCGCCGCTGGCCCTTCGCCGACTCGTCCGCGGGTATTAAGCTTCGTTCGAAACCGACCATGCTGCGGCTCCACATCAACATCGATCACGTCGCCACGGTGCGAAACGCGCGCGGAACCGTCTACCCCGATCCGGTGCTCGCCGCGGAGCTCTGCGAGCTCGCCGGCGCCGACGGGATCACGGCTCACCTCCGCGAAGATCGCCGCCACATCCGGGACGACGACGTCGAACGGCTCCGGCAGTCGCTCACCACGCTCCTGAACCTCGAGATGGCGGCGACGGCGGAGATGATCGCCTTCGCGGAGCGGGTGCGGCCGAACGTCGTTACACTGGTGCCGGAACGCCGCGAAGAGCTCACGACCGAGGGCGGACTCGACGTCTTCGCCGCCCGGAGTTCGATCGAGAGCGCCGCCGCCATGTGCCGGCGCACCGGCATCAAGCTGAGCTTGTTCATCGAGGCCGATCCGCGGCAAATCGACGGGAGCCTCGAGCTCGGCGCGCACCAGGTCGAACTTCACACCGGAGCCTACGCGCACGCGAGCGGAAGCCGCCGCGCGGAGCTCTTGTCGCGGCTAGCGCAGGGAGCGCACTACGCTCAGAAGCTCGGGCTCGAGGTCGCCGCGGGCCACGGGCTCACGCGCGACAACGTCCCCGCCATCGCCGCGATCCCGGAGATGGCGGAGCTCAACATCGGGCACGCGGTCATCGCCGACGCGGTGCTCATCGGCCTCGAGCGCGCGGTGCGCGATCTGCGGCAGTCCATCGAGAGCGGGCTCGACGCTCGCCGTGAACGATTGGGGCCGGGCGAGTGACGCCGGTTCTCTCGCGGCTCGAAATGCGCGAGCTCGATCGCACGACGATCGAAGGCGGACACGTACCGAGCCTCTTGCTCATGGAAAGCGCCGGACGCGGCGCCGCCGAGCTCGTGAAGCGCGAGTTTGCCGGCAAGAAACGCGTCGTGATCGTCTGCGGCGCCGGCAACAACGGCGGCGACGGCTTCGTCGTCGCGCGACTGCTCGCGGGAAGCGGGTTCGACGTGTGCGTCGCGCTCGTCGCCGAGCCGGCCCGGCTGCGCGGCGACGCGCTCGAAAACCACCGCGAATACGTGGCGTCCGGCGGCGCGATGACGCTTTTTCTCGCCGATTCGCTCGACCGGCTCGACGGCGTGCTGCGCGACGCCGAGGTCGTCGTGGACGCGGTCTTCGGAACGGGTCTCGATCGCGAGATCGGAGGTTTCGAGCGCGCCGTGATCGAGCGAATCAACGCCGCGGCGGCGCCGTGCGTCGCGCTCGACCTACCGTCGGGACTCGACGCCGACACGGGGGTTCCCCGCGGCGCCGCCGTCCGCGCCGAGCACACGGTGACGTTCGCCTACGCGAAGCGCGGGCTCTTCACGCCGCTCGGCCGGGCACACGCCGGTCGCGTCGAAGTCGTCGACATCGGCATCCCCACCGAGCTCGTCGAGGGCGTCGGCTACGGCGCGGCGCTCGTCGAAGCGAGCGACGCGGCGCTCGCCGTGGTTCCGCGCACGGCGCTGTCGCACAAGGGCTCTTCCGGACGCGTGCTCGTCGTCGCCGGCTCTCCCGGCAAGATTGGCGCCGCGCTCTTGTGCGCTCACGGCGCGCTCCGCGCCGGCGCCGGGCTCGTCACGATCGCCGCCTCTGCGAGCGCCGCGAGCGCGCTCGAGCAGCGCGTGCTCGAAGCCATGACGGAGCGCTACGACGCGGACGCGCTCGAAAGCTCGCTCGGTGCGCTCCTCGAACGCGCCGACGTGGTCGCGATCGGGCCCGGGCTCGGCGTGGACGCCGTAACGTCACGCGTCATCGAGCGCGTGGTGCTGGGATGGCCGGGCACGGCGGTCGTCGACGCCGACGCGATCACGCATTTCAAGGGACGGGCAGCCGAGCTTTCACGCGCCAAGGGCCGGCTGGTGCTCACGCCGCACCCGGGCGAGATGGCCCGCTTGCTGGGCATCTCCACGGCGGAGGTCGAAGCGGATCGCTTCGGGACGATCGCCACGGCGGTGGAACGCACCGGCGCGACGGTGCTGCTCAAGGGCTCGGCGACGCTCGTGGGTGCGCCGGGCCAAAAAATCGCCGTCAATCCCACGGGTCATCCCGTGCTCGCAGCGGGCGGTTCGGGTGACGTCTTGACCGGCGTCATTGCGGCGCTCGCCACCGGCGCGGACCCGTTTCGCGCCGCGGTCACGGGCGCGTTCGCTCATGGAGCCGCAGCGACGATCGCGGCGACGGCGCGCGGCGTCGATCGCGGGGTTCTCGCGCACGAGATCGGCGACGAGGTTCCGAAAGCGCTCGCCGCGTTGTCAGCCGAACCACGACGAGTGCCAGTTTGACACGCGGAGAACCCGCGGACGCCGCGAAAACCCTGAGGTTTCGCCGCTTGGCACCACGTCTTCACCTGGCACGAGCCTTGCGAAGTCGGGCACCATGCCCCCTTCGAGCTCCCCGCCCGCCGACGGCGCGAGCGACCTCCGCCGCCGTCTCCCCGATCTCTTGCCGCGCTTGCGCGTTCGCGCGCGGCGACTCTGCTCTCGCGAGTGCGACGCGTTCGATCTCGTGCAGGACACCGCTGCGCGCGCCCTCGCGTACGAGGCGCGCTTCGAGCCCGGCACGAATCTCTACGCCTGGCTCGAGCGCATGCTCGTGAATCTCTTCGTGTCGCGCTATCGGCGTTCGTCGCGAGAGCGGCGCGCCCTCGCCGGGCTCGCCGACGATCCGTGCTCGTGGCTCCACAGCGACGCACCGCCCGTCATGGCCACCCTCGCGCCGCAGGCCGCCGGCGTGCTTTCCGGGCTCTCCGAACCGTTCCGCCGGGTCGTCGAGCTCGTGGATCTCTCGGAGTTCTCGTACGAGGAAGCCGCCAACACGCTCGGCGTGCCGATCGGCACCGTCATGAGCCGACTACACCGCGCTCGCCGCTTGCTTGCGGCCCGGCTCGACGACGGCGGCGCGCCGCTCGCGGCATAGCTCCGCCGGTGGGTTCCCGGCGGAACCCACCGAGCCACGGCCGCTCGCTAGCTGCGCTTCGAGCTCGCCCGGCGCTTGGGCTTGCCCGTGTCGTTCGTACCGCCGGCTTCGCCGACGAGACGCGCCGACTCGGGCACCGGGATGGGACGCTGCGACGACGGCGGCGTCGCGACGGCGACCCCGGGGCGGGTCGGCGGCTCGAATACCGGCGCCCGCTGCGACTCCGGAACGCGGTAGCCAAGCTTGTCGTGGAGCTCGGCGAGCACCTCGACGAGCACGGCGTACTGCTCCTCGAGCGGAAGGCCGGACACTGCGGCGAGAGCGTGCTCCCGCGCCTTGACCTTCCGCACGGCGAGCGGAAGCTCCGGCGGCACGAAACCACCGCGCGGAGTGCGAGCCGGCTGTACCGGACGCGCCGGAGCCACCTCGATCACGCGACGGCGCGGAAAACGATTCGCGTCCGTCGTGGAAGAAGGCGGCGCCTTCTGCTCTTTGGGGGGTCGGAAAATAGCGAGCTTGTCCGCTTGCGACAGCTTTTGACGCGCGAGGAAGAAAAACACTCCTCCGGGGGTGCGCTTGCGGCTGCCGTCGGGGAGCATCATGCCCCCGTTTTTCTCTGTCTCTTGGGTCTCTACGAGGAGCTTCTGCGCTGTCTCCTCGCCGAGCACGCGGACTACCCCAGCGATTTGAAATAGGGGGACTTCGTCCGATTCGCCAAGAGCCTTGGCGATAGTGCTCACCGTCTCTTCGGTTGCCATGTCTTTCGGCCTCCAAGCCACGCCCCCAAGACGTGGGCTTACTGATCCTTCGTATGCCTCGTCCCGGGGCTAACTGCAAGGGTCCTCGTCGAGTCCCTACCGCGTGAACGAGCGTTGCAAGCTGACTCAGGGTCAGCCGCTCAGCATTTCGACGTGACCCGCAATGACTTCATTTAGGGCACCTTGCTCGTCTCGCAAGAGCAGGCTTCCCGTCCGGTTTATTCCTGCGCACACGCCCTCCAGGCTACCCACCCGGACGCGACGACCGACGAGCGCATCGTACCTGCGAAATTCGGAAACCGTCTCCCCTGCCCCCGCCAAGAACGCTTCGTAGCGCGGCTCGAGCTCGGTGAGCACGTCGGCGACACAGCGCTCACGCTCCGGCGCGAACGCCCCGCTCGTGAGCTTCGCGAGCGAAGTCGCCGTTTCGGCGAGCTCCGGGGGGAATCCCTCGTTTCCCAGGTTGAGACCTACACCGAGCGCCGCAGCGACGACCTCCGCCCCCCGAACCTGACTCTCGGCGAGGATCCCGCAAAGCTTCCGGCCACCTACTACGACGTCGTTCGGCCACTTGACGAGCACCGGCTCGTTCTGCCCCGCGGCGGCGAGCCACGATTCGACCGCCGCTCGCACCGCCAAACCGCCCAAGAGCGCGAGCGCGCCGGCACGCGCCGGCGCGACGCGCGGACGAAGGAGCAGCGTGAACGCAATGCTCTGACCCGGCGCGCCGAACCACCGGTTTCCGCGCCGCCCCCGCCCCGCCGTCTGCGTTTCGGCGAGGTAGAGCGAGCCCTCGGGAGCCCCGGCGCGCGCGCCGGCGAGCGCATCGTCGTTCGTCGAAGCCGTCACGTCGCGAAATGTCGTCGGACGGCCGAGCCGGAGGCGGCGTTCGGCCGTAAGGGCCGCGAAGCGCTCGAGGTCGAACGTCATCCGAGCCGCTCGAGCTCGAGCGAGATGTCCGCGGCTTTCGCCGAGTGCGTGAGCGCACCGACGCTCACCACGTCGACGCCGAGGCGCGCGAGGTCGGCGATTCGCTCGAGCGTGACGCCGCCCGACACCTCGACGACGGCGCGACCTCGCGCCCGAGCGACCGCGACCGCGACGTCTTCGGGGCGGAAATTGTCGAGCATGACGACGTCGGCGCGCGCATCGAGCGCTTCGTCGAGCTCGGCGAGCGAAGTCACTTCGACTTCGATGCGCAGGGCATGCGACGCGCGCGCCCGCGCGGCTTCGATCGCCGCGCGAACGCCCCCCGCTATGGCGACGTGGTTGTCCTTGACGAGGACCATGGCGCCGAGATCGCTGCGGTGGTTCTTGGCGCCGCCCGTCCGCACCGCGTAACGCTCGAACGCGCGGAGCCCCGGCGTGGTCTTGCGCGTGTCGACGACGGTGAGCGAAAAACCGGCCGGAACGGCCGCCACGAACCGTGCGGCGAGCGTCGCGATGCCGCTCATGCGCTGAGCGAAGTTCAGCGCGGTGCGCTCGCCGGAGAGGATCGACGCCGCCGCGCCTTCCACCACCCAGAGCACGTCCCCGGGCTCGGCGCGCGAGCCTTCGGCCGCGCGGCGCTCGACGCGCAATCCGGCGTCCAGCCGGTAGAACACGCGCGCGAACACGTCGCCGCCGCAGACGACGAGGGGCTGTTTGGCGATGGCCCGCGCGACGGCGCGCATCGAGCGCGGAACGATCGCCTCGGTCGTCACGTCCCCCGAACCGAGGTCTTCCGCGAGGGCGCGGTCGATCGCCGCGTCGATGATGGGAACGGAAAGCATCAGAATCCGTAGCTCTTGGCGAGGTAGTCGGCAAAAAGATTGCAGAGCGCGTGAAAGACGACCGGAGCCCCGATGCCGCCGGTCTTCGCACGAAGCCAGCCGAACACGAGCGACGGGAAGAACACGCCCAAGCGATTCGGATGATATTCCGTGGCGACGTGGCCGAGCGCGAAGAGCGCGCTCGTCACGACGAGCGCCGGTCCCACGGCGGCCCCGAACACGCGGATCCTCGCCGGCCAAACGTCGTCGAGCGCGCTCTGCAGGTAGCCGCGGTAGAAGGCTTCCTCCGGCAGAGCGATCGCGAAAAACTGCGTGAGCGCGCCGTCACGCAGCACGCTGAGGTCGGCGGGCGCGAAGCCCGACTCGGGTTTCCACCAACGAAGCCAGCCGACCCAGAACGCAGGAAAGACGACGAGCGCGAACGCGAGGGCCCACGCGAGCGCTCCGAGGGCGTCGCGCGCGAGCCGCCGCGCGTCGATCGGCTCGGGCTCGAACAACCCGCCGAACCCGAGGCCGTAGCGACGAATCGTTGCCGCGTCGTGTCGAAGCACGAGCGCATACGTGACCGCGAGGAACGTGAGACCGATGAGGGTGCCGGCGTAGTCGCGAAGCACGGGCGCGTGGGCGAAGAGCGCGCACACGGCCGTCGTGGCGAGCGCCACGCCGAGCGGCACGAGGGCGCTCCGGACCGTCGTCATCCGCCCGAGCCTACTCCCCACGTGCAACCGGCCGCGAATCTTCCGCCCGAAATGGCTGGCACCTTTCGTGGGGGGTTTCTCGGCTCTCCCCCTACCCGCGCGGCTAAGGTAATGTCCCCGCCCGCTGACCAGCCCGGGGTGCGCCGCGCGCGTCCCCGTGGGCCGGAGGATCCATGCTCCACACGAATCCAGGTCCCGCTCCAAAACCCGTAAGTCCGCCGATCCCCCACGTCGATCTCGCCAAGTGGCCGCCGGACGACGACGTCCCGGGCGGTCCTGCCATGCCGGGTATTCCCGCCGGCGGCGGTTACGGCGGTTACGGCGGCGGCGACGGCGACTTCAAGACGGGCCGCTTCAAGCCCGCCGTCATCATCGTCGGCATCGTCGCCGTCATCGGCTTCGTCGCCTTCCTCGGCTTCGGCATGAAGAAGGACGCCGAGCGCCTGACGATCGAACAGGGCGAGGCGATCAAGAAGGACATCTTCCTCCTGCCGAAGACCGAGCAGATCGCCAAGTGGCGCGAATGGGCGGCGAAGGAGTCGAGCGACGAGGTGCGCTCCGAAGCGCTCAAGCAGCTCGCTTGGGCCCGCGACCCGCAAGGCGTGCCGCTCGCCGCCGCGGCCCTCGTTTCCCCCTCGGACGCGGTTCAAGGCATGGCTGCGCTCGCGCTCGCCGAGTACGGACGCCCGATGGGCGAGGGGGCGAAAGACGCTCTGCTCGCGTCGCTCAAGACCGCGGGTCCGGGCGCGAAGCCCCAGATCGCCTGGGCGCTCGTGGTGCTCGGCGACACACGCGCCTTCGACGAAGTGATGAACCTCTACCGGCTCGGTCATCTCGCCAAGGTGCAGCGGCTCGGCGGCGGAAGCGCCTTCGATCCGAGCAGAATCGTCGCGCTCGTCTCGCTCGACAAGCTTGCCGCCATGGCCGACGACCCGAGCGCGTCCGTCCGCCAGCTCGTCGCGACCGTGCTCTCCGGCACCGGCGACCCGAAGTGGACCGACGTGCTCATCAAGCTCGTGAAGGACAAGGACGCCGAGGTCGCACGCCAAGCGGCGCCCGGTCTCGGCCGCATCGGCGACGCGAAAGCGCGAGAGCCGCTCGTCGCCGCGCTCAAGGGCGTCGACAAGGAGAGCCGCACGAAATACTTCGAGGCGCTCCGCGACGGCATCGGCACCGAGGGCCTCGTCGTGGCGCTCGAGGCCGCGCCGACCGAAGACGATCCCACCGAAACGCGCCCGCAGCCCGGCAAGGCGGCCTGGTACTTCAGAAAGCAGCTCCTCAACATGATCTACGTCGTCGAACCGACGGAGACCATGAAGAAGGGCCAGGGCCTGAACGATCCGGCCGGCGCGGACGCGCTCTTCAAGTACATCGAGACGAACCCACACGTTCACCTGCAGACGCACGCGGCGCTCGCGCTCGCGGCGATTGGCGACGTTCGCGCGATTCCGACGCTCGCCAAGCGCCTGCGCATGGATCCTCTCAAGATCTACTCGGACCAGTACGACTGGGAGATGGCGCTCAAGCGCACCGACGACGAGCGCGTCGAAGCGTCGAGGATGATCGCGGATCTTGCCGTCATTCATGCCGACAAACGCGCGCAGATCGCCGAGCAGGCCGAGGACGCCGTGATCTTCTGGTTGCACGAGCGCACCCAGCCGCACGCGAACGGCCTCCGGGCGCTCGCGGCCATGGGCTCGACCAAAGACATCGAGGCGATGCGCAAGTGGGCCGCGCCGGACGTCCCGCTCCCGAAGGAAGGCCAGCACGAGGGTGGATTCCCGCCGGAATGGGAGATCGCCCAGAGCGCGCTCCGCTACGTCGGCTGGCTCAAGGACGAGCAATCGTGGAGGGAGTTCGAAAAAGCTCTCACCGCGAGGCCGAAGGATCTCGACGTCACGATGGACGGCCTCTACAAGGGCGGCCTCGCGATGCTCGGCATGGCCCTGCGCGCGATCGGCGTCGGCGCCGCCGAAGGCATGTCGCAGTGGCGCAACAACAAGGGCTTCAAACCCCTGCTCGAGTACATCGAGGAGCCGAAGAACAACGAGCAATCGCGCAAGGCCGCGTGCGCCGCGCTCGCCTGGGTCGCCGAGACCGACGACTTCATCGAGATCGCGAAGAAGATCGATCAGTACAAGGGCAACGAGCGACCCGACGAGTTCCGGCGCGAATGCCTGCTCGAAGCGCTCATCCAGCGCCCCGTCCCCGGCACCGCGAACGCCCTCTTCTCGCTCATGACGCCGCAGTCGGCGATCGAGACGCGTCACCAGGTGGCGCGCGCGCTCGCCAAGGGCGGTTTCGACGCCGGTATCGAAGCCAAGCTCTTCGAGATGCTCAAGGTCGAAGAGCTCATGAACGACGCCGCGCTCGCGCTGATGCTCGGCGGCTCGCCCGACACGGCCTCTCGCGCGCTCGCCGCCTACGCGAACAAACCCGCGGCCGCGCGCAAGCCCGCGCTCGATGAGCTCGGTGAGCTCTGGTACAAGAGCTTCGGCTACTGGTCGACCGAGGATCTCGAAGCCGGCCTGCTCTTCAAATACGTCGACAACGCCGAGGCCATGTCGCGCATCTCGATCGCGCAGACCCCGCAAGAGTGGGCGCGCGTCATGCTCGAGAAGCAGTTCGACAATCTGCTCTTCGACAACGGCCCCCACTCGTTCACGCGCGTCGTCTTGCGCAAGCGCCTGCTCGACATGGCGAAGGGCAACGACGAAGCCAAGCGAGCCGGAGCGATCCGCACGCTCAAATTCATGAAGGAACGCGGCGTGCTTCTCGCCCTCCGCAACACGAGCGGGCCGGGACAAGAAGCGGCGCGGCTCGCGTACTTCGAGCTCCTGAACGCGAAGGTCGTGCAAGGAGTCACGATGCCGGACGACGGCAAGAAGTGACCGGTGCGTCGCGGCGAACGGGCCCGGCGGGTCCCCGAGCACCGGGGCTCGTCGCCGCGATGCTGGTCGCAGGTTGCGCCGCGGGCGAACCTGCGAAGGTAGAGAACGCCGGCAGCGCTCCGGCGACCGAACGCACGCGCACGTCGGTTCCGACGGCGCCCGAGGTCTGCGGCAACGCTACGGACGACAACGGCAACGGGCTCGCCGACGAAGGCTGCGGGCTCTCGACGGGGCTCGCGCAATTCTTGGTCGCCTGGGAGGAGCCGAACGCCGACGTCGATTTGCGCGTCGTCGACCCGAACGGCGAGCTCGTCGAGGTGGGACGCCCGACGAAAAGCGGCCTCGTCAAAGAGCGCGACTGCCCCGGCCGGAAGAGCGACTGCGGCGCGCAAAATCTCGAAGTCGTCTACCTCGAGCAGGGAAAGCTCCTGCGCGGCGAGTACCGGGTTCGAATTCGACTGGTGTCGCTCGGCGGCGCCGACCCGCCCGTGAGCGTGCATTTTTGGGCGCGGGTTGGATATCGAAGTTACGGGACCTCGTTCGATCTCACGCGCCCCGAAGGGGAATGGACGACGGTGCTCACGCTTTAAGCGTTCGATTAGCGTTCGTTTCGCGCCGAGGTGCTGTCGCAGACCCGAATGCTATGGTAGCTACGTCCTCGGCCAGGAGGCCGCCTCATGGGTTCGCTCAGCCCGATTCATTGGCTCATCGTCATCGTCGTCGTCCTGCTCCTCTTCGGCCCGAGCCGCCTCGCCGGCGTCGGCAAAGGGCTCGGCGAAGGGATTCGCTCTTTCAAGAAGGGCCTGAGCGACGACGAGAAGAAAGACGGCGAAGAGCCGGACGCGGAAGAGAAGAAGCGCCTCGCCGAAAAAACCGCCGACGAGAAGAAGGTCGGCTGAGCTTTCACGGTTCGCGCGGCGTGAAGCCGCCGTAGCGGTAGCTCGTCGGCGGATCGCAGGTCTGGCTCGTTCCCATCCAGAGGTGTTGGAGGGACACCGAGAGGTCGCCGACGAGCTTCGTCTGAAGCGTCTCGACCTGCGCGCTCGCCGTGCCGTGCGTGACGAGCAGGGGAAAGTATCGTGTCGGACCGCAGATACCGCCCGAGGTGATGCAGGACGCGGCGCCGACGGCGACGGTGGTTCCGTACGCCGAAAGGTTCGGCGCGGCGGCGAGCCACGAAACGACGGTGAAGACGGCGAGCCGACCGCCGCGTCCCAAGACGACCGTCTGATCGTTGAAGAAGTTGTTGTGCGCCGAGTAGGTGAGCTCGAGCGCGTCGTTGACGGCGATGTGATCGACGGGCCGGTTCGGCACGTACACGAAGTACGTCCATTCGCGTGAATCGGCGGCTCGCAAGCGAATGGCGGTGGTGAACGTCGTGTCCGTCGTACAAGAGCTCGCCGCACTCGCCGTGCCGACGCTGACGACGGTAACCGGCGTGGCCCCGAACGATATCGTCGGTTTCGTGCCGGAGCCTTCGACGAGACACCCCTGCACCGTGTAGTCGCGGGGCTCACCGCTCGATTCGAACGTGCATAGGCCGAGCCCCGTGCCGCCCGTGCCCGCGATCGGCCCGCTTCCCGCGACGGGCAGGCCGCCCGCGCCGGACATGCCGGGTACGCCGCCTTCGCTCTCGCCGCCTTCGCCGCCTTCGCCTGCCGCGCCGCCGACGACGGTTCCCCCGAGCCCATTCGCGCCGGCCGCGCCGCCCCGAGGGCTCGAGCCACCGGCGGCGCCGCCCGCGGTGGTGCCTCCGGCCGACATGGCGCCGGCGCTCACGCCGCCGACCGCTCCACCCGCTCCGCCCCGCAGCCCGCCCGTGCCCGCTCCACCACCGCCGTCGTCACCGGAGCTCGAACTCTCACACGCGAACGCAAGACCGAGCGACGCCGTCACTTGCGCGAAGACCAACGCACCACGCTTCTTCATCATCTCCTCCACCATCACACCGACGACGAGGTTACCGCGAACGCGCCCGTGGCGCGAGCGCCGAGCGCTAGCCGGCGGAGGCCTTGCGTTCGAACCCCACGAGCTCGGGTTCGTAAGCGGTGAGGCGCTCCGCCATGATCTCCACCGCCTCGCGGCTCTCATCGACGAGCACGAACCCACGCCCGGCGAGCGCCGCCGCTTCACCCGTCGTTCCGCTGCCGGCGAAGAAATCGAGCACGACCCCGCCCGGGTCGGTGTGCACGTTCACGATGCGGCTCAGGATACCGAGCGGCTTCTGCGTGGCGTAGCCGGTCTTTTCGCGACCGCTCGTCGGCACGATCGTATGCCACCAGACGTCGGTGGGCGTCTTGCCGCGCGCCGCCTTTTCCGGACCGACGAGCCGCGGAGCCATGTACGGAATGCGATCGATGGCGTCGTGGTGGAACACGTAGTCGTCCGGATCGCGCGCGTACCAGAGGATGGTGTCGTGCTTCATGGGCCAGCGGTTCTTGGGACGGCCGCCGTAGTCGTACGCCCAGACGATCTCGTTCATGAACGCGTCGCGCCCGAGAAGCTCGTCCAGCGCCACCTTGACGTAGTGGACTTCGCGCGCGGCGAGGTGCACGAACAGGCTGCCGCGCCGGTCGCGGCAACGCAGCGACGCTTGGATGCGCGGGACGAGGAAGCCGACGTAGTCGTCGAAGCGATCGGCGTAACCGCTCGCCCCGACGCGCTCGACACGGTAGCGCTTTCCGCCGAAGCCGAGGCGAGCGCCCGCCTCGTCGGCGCGCACTTTGAGGCGCTCTCGCGTTTGAGAGCGTCCGGTGTTGAACGGGGGATCGATGTAGACGAGCTGGGCGAACGCGTCCGGGAGCTCCGCGAGCGCCGCGAGGTTCTCGCCGAGGATGATCTTCTTCACTCCGCCGTCGCCGTGGGGTTTTGGTCGAACGGCGACGCGCCGTCGAGCTTGCCGCTGAGCTCGAGCTCGAAGGGACGACAGCCGAGGCTCGTCGAGCCGTCGATGGACACGGACGCGGTGAACTCGAACGAGAGCGTTTCGCTCGTCGCTCGCGCCGTGAGCACCGCCCGTTGGGGGAGCGTCGTCTGGTGCGCCCACAGGAGCCCCTGGACGGTCGCGCAGGTGAGCGTTCCGGTCTCGGCGGGCACGATCGAGCCGCCGCCGGAGCTCTCGAGGGCGAGCGGCGCCTCGATCGCGAGTTCGAGGCCCGACACCTTCACGGAGTCTTCGCTCGAGACGAAGTAGAGCGTCTTCAAGCGCACCCTCAAGCGCTTGAGCGTGATCGCGCAGGCGCCCTCGCAGCCGGGATCGTCCGGATCCGGCGTATAGACGACCTCGCCTCCGACGACCTCGATTTCGGACGGCTCGCCGTCGAGGGCGAGCGTGAGCTTCTGACCTTCCGCCCAGAGCACGCGCACGTCGTCGTCGCCCGCGGGCTCGTCGACCAGCGGACATTCGGTCGCTTCGTTACACGGGATGGGTGCGGGATCCGCGGCGCAGCCGAGGAACACGCAGCCGAAAAGGAGAAGCGAACGGCACGCGAGGATCGTACGGTCGTCGCGCGCCGAAACGCCCTTCATGCCGCGGGCTCCCCCTGCCTGCGGGCTCGCATCCACTCTCGCGCGATCTCGATGATCGCCGGCAGGATGCTGAGGAAGATGATCGCGAAGATGACGTAGTGAAACTGCTTCTTCACGAAGGGCAGGTTGCCGAACCAGAACCCGGCCGGAATGAAGATCACGACCCAGCTGATGGCGCCGATGACGTTGAACGAGAAGAAGCGGCGGTAGCGCATCTGTCCGATGCCGGCGACGAACGGCGCGAACGTACGGATGATCGGTACGAAGCGGGCGATGATGATCGTCTTGCCGCCGTAGCGCTCGTAGAAATCCTGCGTTCGGACGAGGTGCTTCTTGTTGAAGAAGAACGACCCTTCGCTGCGAAACACCTTCGGCCCGACGCGGTTGCCGATCGAGTAGTTCACGGCGTCGCCGAGAATCGCGGCGATGATGAGAAAAGGAATGATGAGCCAGACGTTGATCGGTGAATTCGGCGCAGCGGCCAGAGCGCCGATCGCGAAGAGCAGCGAATCGCCCGGAAGGAACGGCGTCACGACGAGACCGGTCTCGCAGAAGATGATGAGGAAAAGGGCCACGTAGAGCCAAGGCCCAAGGGCGTTTCCCCATTCGACGAGGTGCACGTCCAAGTGCGTCATGACGTCCCAAAAGCTCAAAATGAGATCCAAAGCTCCGGCTCCTTTTGCACCCCGTTACGGCATGCCGGGCCCCCGGGCAATTCCGCCGTCGAGAATCCCCGATTCACCGCCGAAAATGCCGAACCAACGGAAAAGTGAAGCGCGGTCTCACGCGTTCCGCCGCGCCTCGCCGAGCGACCGCGATCGATCTCCGACGCTGCGCGCATTAGCCTGCCGGCACTGACCCGCGGCGGCGAGGTCGCGGTACTTACCAAGTCTTACATCGTCAAAGTCCGGACGAACGGCTGAGTGGTTGCGAGCGTCGGGACTTTATTGTTTACTGTGAAATAGTGGCCGAAGTCCTGGGACGCGTCGTTCAAGCCGAGCTCGACTCACCTCGAGGCCCGGACGCATCGCACCGCATCCGTGTGCCCAAGGACTGGATCGAAGAAGGCTCCGTCATCGAGCTCGAGCTTCCTCGCCACCTCACCTGCCGCACGTGCGAGGGCGGCGGCTGCGACGTCTGCGAGCGCTCGGGCGCGGTCACGCTCCGCGGGCGTGGCGAGCCGCCGGACCTCGTCGAGGTGACGCTGCCGGCGCGGCCGCACCACGAGTCGTTCGTGATTCGCATTCCGGAGCGGGGCGGTCTTGCGAGCCCGGAGTCCGGCTTGCCGCGAGGCCAGCTGTTTTTGCGCATCGAGGCGGCCGACGGGTCCGATCCGAGCGCCTCCGTCGCGAAGGTCGTGCCCATCATCGTCGCCGCTCGCCGCTCGCTGGCTTACGAGCCACCGCCCGAAACGCCCGATCGCCGCTGGATCGTCCCGCTGGCGCTTGCCATCGGCCTCGCGCTCGGTTCGGCGCTCTGGCTCTACCTCCGCTCGCGCTGACCGGAAAGGTACGGCGGCGGAAGCTCGCCCGCGCTCCGCGGGGGGGCTAGGCTCGGGTCCGCGATGAATCCGCTCGTGATGACGCTCTTGCTCGTGGGTCTGTGGGGTGCGTTCGCCGTGAGCGCGGTGCGAAAGCTCAAGGTGCTGAAGAGCGGGCAGCCGACGTGGGAGCCTCGCACCGACCGCGTGGGCGAGCGCGTCGCCGCGGTGTGGACGTTCGCGTTCTGGCAAAAAAAGATGCGCTACTACTGGCTCGCCGGGGTGGCGCACCAGCTCATCTTCGTGGGCTTCGTCGTGCTGCTCCTGCGTTCCATCGTGCTCTGGGGGCGCGGCTACGACCCCGATTTCAATCTATGGATTTTGGGCCCGGAACCCGTGCTCGGGGTGCCGCTCGGAGCGATCTACGGTTTCGTGAAGGACGTGCTCGCGCTGCTCGTCATCACCGGCGCGCTCGTGTTCGTGTACTACCGCGTCGTTCGGCGCTTGCCCCGCATGACGCTGAGCGGCGAAGGGCTCGCGATCCTCGGCATCATCATCACGATGATGGCCGCGGATCTCGCGTACGACGGCGCGTCGCGCCTGCTCGCCGGCGGCGACGCGAGCTTCCACGCCGCGGAACCGGGCGCGTCGCTCGCGGCGCTCGCTCTCGCCGGGCTCTCGCCGGGCGCGCTCGATGTCGTCGCGGGCGCGGGGTTCTGGACACACTCGACGCTCGTGCTCGTGTTCCTGAACATCCTTCCGTACACGAAGCACTTTCACATCATCACGGCGATCCCGAACGTCTTTCTGGGCGACCTCACGCCGCGCGGGCGGCTCCGTCCGCTCGCGAAGTCGACGGAAGAGCTCATGGGCAAGGTCGAAAAAGCGAGCGAGGGCGACGATGTCGGCGCGGCGCGCATCGGCTACGCCCGCATCGAGCACTTCCCCTGGAAGGACTACCTCGACTTTTACACGTGCACGGAATGCGGGCGCTGCTCGGACAACTGCCCCGCCACGCGCACGGGAAAGATCCTTTCGCCCAAGCATTTCACGCTCGATCTCCGCGACCACCTCAATTCGAAGCGCGACGCTCCGAGCGACCTCGTACCGAACGTCATCAAGCCGGACGTGCTCTGGGCCTGCACCACCTGCCGAGCCTGCGAAGAACAATGCCCGGTGAACATCACCTACGTCGACAAGATCGTGCAGATGCGCCGGCACCTCGTCACGATGAAGGGTGAGTTTCCCGCGGAGCTCGGGAAGCCCTTCGAGGGCATGGAGAGCAACGGCAACCCGTGGAACCTCGCGCGCGTCGACCGCCCGGCGTGGGCCGAAGGCCTCGACGTCCCGCTGATGTCGAGCAAGCCGAACGCGGAGGTCTTGTACTGGGTGGGATGCGCCGCGAGCTACGACGACCGCGCCAAGAAAATCACGCGCGCGACCGTTCGCCTGCTGAAGCAAGCCGGAGTCGACTTCGCCATCCTGGGCCAGGAAGAAACGTGCACGGGAGACCCGGCGCGCCGCGCCGGCAACGAGTACGTCTTCTCCCAGCTCGCCGAGGCGAACGCCGCCACGCTGAACGGCTACAAGGAGAAGGGCGGCGCGAAGCGCGTGATCACGGCGTGCCCGCACTGCTTCAACACCATCAAGAACGAATACAAGGATTTCGGCGTCGAGCTCGAGGTCGTGCACCACGCCGACTTCTTGCTCGGGCTCATCGCCGAGAAGAAGCTCGTGCCGAAGAACGCCGTGCGCGGGCGCGTCGCCTACCACGACTCCTGTTACCTCGGCCGCTACAACGACATCTACGACTCGCCGCGCGCCATCCTGCAGAGCATTCCGGGCGTCGAGCTCGTCGAGGTGCCCTACTGGAACAAGAAGAAGGGGCTCTGCTGCGGCGCCGGCGGCGCGCAAATGTGGATGGAGGAGCAGAACAAGGATCGCGTGAACGTCAAGCGCACGCTGCAGCTCCTCGACACCGGAGCGACGACGATCGCGAGCGCGTGTCCGTATTGCATGACCATGCTGAAGGACGGCGTGAAATCGCAGTCGAAAGAGGACGAGATCAAGAACCTCGACATCGCCGAGCTCCTCGCGGAAGCCTGCGGGGTCGGCGAGACGCGCGGAGCGGAGCCGGTCGCCGCCGAATGACGTGACGCGGCGCGCTTTTCTTCCGAGAAAGCCCGCGCTACCGGACCCCCTTTTCGCGGCGTATACTCCGGCACGGATGAGCCACAGCGATTCCATCGCGCGCGATCTGGACGACGGGGTGCTTCCCCCGGCGGGCGCGCCGGCCCGCGCGGGCTTCGAGTGCGACGCGTGTGGTCAGTGGATCGAGGGCGAGCCGGGTGGCGCCGGCCTCTTCGTGTGGACGCGCGGCGAGGAGATTCGGTACGAAGAGCCGCCGCTCTGCGAGAGCTGCGCTTCGGAGATCACCGTCGGGGCGCTCCTGCGCTGGGACACCGAAGAAGAGGAAGAGGGTTAGGCGTCACCGGTACTTCCGGCGAAGCGCCTGTCGTGGCGCGCGTCGTTACTGGAGGACGACGTGGTCGGCGGCGTCGGGCTCTTCGAGCGGCGGGCGCCGGGCGAGGAGCTCGCACGCGGTGGCGCGCAGGACCTTGTTCGAATCGGCGCTGTGGACGATCTCGACGAGCTCGCCGCGCGTGCAGGCAGCGAGGAGCGGCATGACGACGGAGGGAGGCGACCCCGGGTTCAGCAAAAGAGCCATGCGGACGCGCGGGCGCCGCAGCCAGCGCGGGGAACGAGCGAGCGATTGCGCGACTTCCGGCCGCGCGGGCCGCCGCGCCGCGATGCGCACGACGTCGTCCTCCGTGAGGCGCGGATTTTCGAGCAGCTGGCGCAAGACGAGGGGATGCGGGTCGGCGAGCAGCTTGTCGAACGCTCGACGGCTCGGCGCACGCGCGAGGCTCTTGCGTTCGCCGAGCGTGAGCTGTCGACCTGCGACGTAGTCGGGCACCGGGGGCTCGTTCGCCGGAGCCTGTGACGCCGGCGCCCGCCGGAGGAGCCGGCCGAGACTCAAGAGTCGCGCCTCTTCGGCGCGCGCGCGCAGCCGCCCGACGACGGACTCTTCTCCGAAACGCGCGAAGAGCAACGCCAGGGCGAGCACGGCTTCCCGCGCGTTCGGGTCGGAGCGCTCGCTCGCCTCGCACATGCGCTCGAGCTCGACCGCGGCGCGATCGCTCGGCGTGCTCTCCAAATAGTCGCGCAGCCACTCGACGCGAAGCGCCACTTCGGGGAGTCCAAGTACGACCCGCTGAACGCGGTCGCTGTCCAAGTTCACGGCGTTCAGAATGCCTCGTCGTCGCGGACTCTGCAAGCCTCTCGGCACTGCTACACTCGCGTGCGTGACCGCTCCGAGCGCACAACCCGGCGACGCGCAGTTTCGCACCATCCTCGAGCTCGGTCGTGTCGCTCGCGCAAAGCTCGACCCTGCGGCGCGGTTCCTCTTCGCGTCGGCGACGCTCGCCGCGGTCGTCGTCGCCGGCTTCGTCGCGCGGCGCGGAACCAGCGAAATGCGTGGCATTTCGGCGGCGCTCATCGCCGCGGTGCTCGCCGCGTACCTCGCCCGCTGGCTCCTCTGGCGCCGCGCGCTCGGCCGCCGTGACCGGCTCGTTCGACGCGTCGTGCTCGAGGCGGATCGCGCGGCGGGGGAACGCGTCCTCCGCGCGCTCGCGCTCGACGAGCAGGCGCGGACGGATCCGAGCGTCGGCTCGGCCGAGCTCGCGTCGCTTCACCTTTCGCGAGTGGTGGGTCGCGTGCCTCAGAAGCTCGTCGAGGAGCGGAGCGCGCGCACGGCCAAGCGCCATCGTCAGGCGGGATTTCTCCTGATTTTCGCCGGTCTAGCCGGGTTTTTCGTCGCCCCGGACCGGGTGGTGGAGGGGCTCGACGTCCTCGCAGCGAGGCGGGGCGTCGCGCCCATCGACATGTCGTGGCTCGACTCGCTCTCGGTGGTGTCGCAGCCGCCCGCCTACCTGCGCGCGCCCGATCGACGGCTCGACCCCGCAGCCGGGACCTTCGAGCCCCAGGGGAGCACGATCGTCGTGCGTGGTGAACCCGTCCGCGCCGGCCGGCGGCTCGTGCTGACGGACGGAAAGAAGGAGGTGCCCTTCACGGAGGACGCCGCTCTCGGCGTGGTCGCACGCTGGACCCTCACGAGCGATTCCGAGCTCCGCGTAGCGGCCCGTTTCGGGGACGTGCTCATCCACGACCCGGGCCCCGTGCGCATCCGGTCAGCGCCCGATCTTCCGCCAGCCGTCGTCCTCGAGGGCGCGCCGAGGAGTCTGCCGCTCCAGGGCATCGAGCGGCTCGAGCTCCGGTACGGGGCGAGCGACGATCACGGCCTCCGCGAGATCGCCATCGTGCTGCGCTCGGGCGGTCAGGAGGAGCGACGAGTCGTCGAGAAGCTCGACGGACAGGCGACCGTAACCCAGGGCGCCCAGGCCGTGGACCAGCGCGATCCGTTCCTCCGCCGTATGTTCCTACCCGTCACGCTGACGGTGGAAGCCAAAGACACGAACGCGCTCGGGCCTCCTTCGTGGGGGAAGAGCCAGGCGATCACCATCACGCCCCCGCCCGTCGGTGAGCAGGAAGCCGCTCGTTACCTGGCGCTCGCCGAAGCCCGAGGAAAGGTCGTCGATCTCCTCGGCTGGCTCGTCGAGACCGACCCGAAATCCGTTACTTATAAGGAGGAGCTCGACCGACAGCGGGGCACGGCGCTCGAGGGTCTTCGCTCCGTCGCCGAGGGAACGACCCTACCGAGCTCGGGGGCGCTCCGCCTTTCGGCCGGCGCTGTCGCGTTTCTGCGCGGTCAGGCCCAAAAGCTGGAAAAGCCGGGCTCGGGAGCCGCCGCGCGGGCCGTCACCGAAGAGGTCGTGCTTGCGGTGGACAGCGCCGTCCGCTCGGTGGGAACGCGCGACGCAGAATCGGTCGCGAAGCGGCTCGGCGACGTCGCAGAAGAGGCCGCGGAGGGTTTCAAGGAGGCGCGTGAGACCGAGCGCCGCGAGCGCGGCCGGGCGCGCGCCACGACCGCTCTCGAGTTGCTCCAGGCGGGTGCGATGAATCTGCTCGTCCTCGACGAGCTCGGCGCCGATCTCGGCAGCGTCGCCGAGGGGGAGCTTCGGCGGATCCGGCGAGCGGACGCGGCAAAGAGCTTGCTCCACGCGGAGCTCGCGGCGCGACACCTAGCCGCCCGGCTCCGGCGTCCGACGCCGTCGTTCGGCTCGGCGGGTGGGGGTGTCGAGTCGGGGGGCACTGGCTCTTCCAACCCGTCGAACGAATCCCCCTCCGAAGCCAACCAGGATTTCGATCAGGTCGCCGACGAGCTCGAAGGTCTCGTCCGGGAGCACGGGGCGCTCATCGAGCAGGTCGAGCACGACCTCGAGAGCGCCGAGCGCGCCGCCGGCACGGACGAGCTCAAGCGCGAAGCAGCGGAGCGCGCAGCCGCACTGCGCGAAGCGGTGGCGGAGCTGCCCGGTTCCGGCGCCCCCGAAGGTTCGGGGCGGGGCGCCGCCGCGCTCGGGCGCGAGCACGCTCGCGCCATGGCCGATCGGCTCGAGCAGCTCGACTTCTCCCAAGCCGTGGAGAGCGGCAAGACATCCCGCGGCCTTCTCGACGAGTCGAAGCGAAAAGGGGACGCGCCGAGCGACGTCGCGGACCTCACCGACCGGGGAGCCCTCGACCGGGCCTCGCGCGCCGTCGCCGAATCCCTCGCCTGGGCGGAGCAGGC
Organism: Polyangiaceae bacterium; assembly: GCA_036374535.1. Lineage (GTDB taxonomy): Bacteria > Myxococcota_A > Polyangia > Polyangiales > Polyangiaceae > PMG-095. The sequence goes on along the minus strand of DASUTR010000076.1, from coordinate 1,064 downwards.
GGAACAGCGCAAGCGCGCCGCGGCCGAAGAGCAATCCCGAGAGCGCCTCCGAGAGGCGGCCGAACGCGAGCGCTCGATCGAGCGACGTCTCGGCGAGCTCACGAAGCGCAGCGAACGCAGCGAGGCGAGCCTGCCCGAAGAGCTCCTGGAGCAGCTCGACAAGGCGGGCTCCGCGATGCGCGAAGCGGGCAGCGAGCTCGGCGCCGGCCGCGGCGAGCGCGGGCTCGAGCGGCAGCGGGAGGCCCAGCGGCTGCTCGAGCAGAGCGACTCGGGCAACACCCGAGACGAAGGGGAGACCCAGCGCGAAGCCGAGGGCAAGACGAGCGGCGGCAAGGGCCTCGCAGGCAAGGCCGACGTTCCGCGCGCCGATGATCGGCGCCGCGCCGAAGACTTTCGAAAACGCGTGCTCGAGGGCCTCGGCAAGGAGCGTGGCGGCAGGCTGTCACCCGCAATCGAGCGCTACGCGGAGGGGCTGCTGCAATGAGGGCTCTCCTTCGTCTCGCCGTCGCAGCGCTCGGACTGCTCGCGGTCTATTCCCAGGCGTACGCCGAGAGCGTGGACGACGCCATCACCGAGCTCGATCTCGAGCGCGCGCGCCGCCTGCTCGAAGGCGCCAAGGGAGACGCCGAGAGCCTCGGCCTCACTCGCGCGCGGCTCTCGATCTACGCCGGGGAGTGCGACCTCGCCCAAGCTCAGCTTTCGTCCCCCACCCTCGGTGAATCGAGGGAGGGCGCGCCGCTTCGAGCCCTCGCCGAGAGTTGCGCGCGCGCGACGGCTGCGGGCTTCGTCGTCGAAGACCGCCCTCGGGGCATCGTGCTCCGGCTCCAGGACGACGCTGACCGCGCGCTCGCCCCGTTCCTCTTCGACGTCGCCGCAAAGTCCCGGGACGCCCTCGAGCGCGACCTCGGCAAGGACTTGCCCCGGCCTCTCCGCATCGATCTCGTCCGGGATCTGTTCTCGCTGTCGGCCGTCTCGGGCCTGCCGTTGAAAGCCGCGGAAACCACGGGAACCCTCGCTGTCGCCCGCTGGGGACGGGTCATCATGCTGTCGCCCCGGGCGGTGCC
>DASUTR010000075.1:0-2717 GCA_036374535.1 Polyangiaceae bacterium | reverse complement strand
GGCCCGGGCGCGCGAGCGATTCGGCGTCGAGGCGTACACGGCCCGCCGGACCGCAGGCGTAGAGCGTCGGACTCGGGCCGCTCGCGCTCGCGAGCAGCGAACCGCTCTCCGTGTAAAGCCAGGCATCGACGCCGCGGAGCGGCGCTCCTGCGACGACGTCGAGTCGCGAGCAGCCCCGGGGCACGTCGAAGCTCAGACTCTTGCGCTGCCCGAGCGCGAGCGTTCCCACGACGATCAGGCGGCCGGCGGGCAGCCCTTGCCGCGCGAGCGCGGCCGCGAGCCGATCGCGTTCGGGGCCGACGCCCTCGGTGGGGAAGAGATCGAGCCGGAGCGCGGTCGATTCGATGTCGGATTCGGAGCCCTCGCGCGAGCGCGACATCATCGCGATGGCGAGCCCGATGCCGAGATGGGGCCGGAGCTCGAACGTGACGGCGGTCGGGGTCGGCGAGCACACGACGAGGGAGCGATCGCGACCGCTCGAGCGCGCCCTGCCGACGATGCGGCCTTCCGCGTCGAGCAGCGTCACGTCGAGCGCGACGATCTCGTCCGACGGGACCACCAAAAGATCGAGGCAGCGCTCCGCGTCGATGGTGGCCGACAACCGGGTAGGCGTGCGCGCATCGAGCGGTATCGCGACGCGACGCAAGTCCACCCAGGCGCCGCCGAGCGTTCGCCGGTGCTGCTCGAGTCGCTCGTCGAGACCGGGCCAGACGCTCATTCGACGCGTGAGCTCACCCGGCCGGTAACGCACGCCGTACGCGGCCGCGACGCGCTCGGCGTCGCGGACGGCGATGCGCTGAGCGCCGAGCGCGACGAGCCCGTGGCCTGCGGCGATGCGTGCGGACAGGAAGATGCGTCTCGGGTGCGGCGGACACACGAGCAGCGCCGGTTGCTTGTCGGAGCCCTCGTCCGAGCCGAGCACCGCCCCATCTTCGCCGTAGGCGAATAGGTCGACGTCCTCCACCGACGACGTGGCCCGTGCGATGGCGACGGCGCAGTCCGTCTCGGGCACCTCGAGCAGGCTCGCGATGCGATCGCCCGCGACGCCGGCCTCGACGGCGAGCACCTCGGCTTCGCCGACCGACTGCTTGCCGCGCATCCAGGCCTGGTCCGCTGGGCGGCCCTGCACCTTGCCGAAGCGCGCGGGCGGCGCTTCGCCGCTCGGGCTCTTCGCAGCGCACGCGAGCACCGCGAGCGAAAGCGCGAGGGAGGCGACGTTTCGCGCGAGGCTCAATGCTCGCCCTCGCCTAGCCGAATGCGCCCCACCTGCCAGAGGGCGGTCATCCACACGAGGCTGACGCCGCGCGCTTCCACTTCGAGGAGCGCGCGCGGCGAGGCCCCCGCGCAGAACGAGAGCGCCGTGCCCGGCGCGTCGAGCGGCGCGCGGCTCTCGGCCTGGTGCGGTCCGTTCTGCGCCGCAAGCGCGAGGGTTTGCGCGGTTCCCCGAAGCTCGATGACCACGGCGAGGTAACAGGCACCGGGCTCCACCTCGACGGGCATGGCCGTCGACCCCTGGACACCGAGCGCCTCGTCCACGAGCTTCGCGCCGGCGAGCCCGAGGGATTGCTCGCGCAAGACCGCGCTCATCGGCGCACGCGCTTCGGCAGGCCAGCGCAAGGGGAGCCCGGGGGCGAGGTCCCAGCGCGCGCGCAGCAAGGTGACGTGCGAGCCGGGCGGCGCGCCCGAAAACCTCATGGCGACGGGCGTCGGATCGCCGACGCAGACGAGGGCGCGAGCGTCGTTGCTCTCGCTCTTGTCGGTCGCGAGCAGGCGGCTACCGTCAACGCTCGAGATTTCGAGGTCGAGATCGACGGAGCGCCGGTCGCTCTGCGTGCGTTCCCCGGCGAGCAGCTCGAAACGGTGGCAGCCCGCACCGAGAGGGACGAGCTCGACGCCGGTGCCGAGCGCGGAGGCCGTGAAGTCTTCGTTCGTGAGCTCGAGCGCCCCGCTGCGGGCCGCGCGCTGCTCGACCGCCTGCACGCGCACGGCGAGCGGTGCGACGGTAGGCCGAGGTCCGGAGCCGCCGGGAGGCGCCATGGGACCGGGGTCGCGGTGCGGCAAGACGGCGGTGAGCGCCGGCGGCCGTCGCTGCGACGCCACGGCGAGCGCTTCGAGGACGCCGCGGGGCGATCGCATTTCGAGCAGGACGTCGGCGAGCTCCGATTTTCGTGGGCCGCAGCGCGTGAGCTCGAGCGCGCCGGCGAGGCTTCCTTCGGGCATGTCGAGTGCGTTTCGCACCGCGGACCGACCGCCCGGATCGACGAGGAACTGCATGCTCGTCGTTCCGAGCACCGCCACGGTCAAGCAGCCGCTTGCGTCGGTCCCGACGAGCTCCGGGGGAAACAAGAGCGGCAGCGCCTCGCCCCGCTCGAGGAGACGCGGCGGCAGGCGATGCACGCGGCCGAAGGCGCTCCACGCGAGCGCGACGCGCTCGACGTCCGTACCGAGGTCGGCGTGCGCCGGGTCGGCGATGAGCAGCGCACCAACGGCGAGGGCGGAAAGGACCTTCCGCGCCGGGCCGCGACCCGAAGCGGCTGGTTCTTGCCGCGCTTGCGCAGTCACTGGCTTTTGAAGGGTGCTTCGACGAACGAGCGGCGCTCGTCGTCCCAGACGAAGAGCTTGTGCGCCGTGACCTCGCCCTTGTCCACGGCCGTGACCAGGTAGCAGAGGTCGTAGCTCGGGTCGCCCTTGCCGCCCATGGTCATGCTGGCGGCGTC
>DASUTR010000074.1:0-15630 GCA_036374535.1 Polyangiaceae bacterium | reverse complement strand
GGCGGCGTCATCGTCGGTGACGGCGGCGGTTGGGACGTCGTCGTCGCGCGGACCTGCGGAGGTAGGGTCTTGATCCCGTTCCGCGGGACGCGCGCTCGCGGTACTCGGCGAGACGCGGTCGGACGCGCTCGGCCAGAAGCCGATGAGCGCCGCACCGCTCAGGCATCCGCCTGCGAAGGCCCAGATGAGGGGGTGACGCCAGGCGAGCATCACCCCGGAGCGTAGCAGGGAGAGCGCACCTTGCTATGGTGCTCGGCCGGCCCCTCGGGGCGGGGAGAAAAAAGGCCGTGCAGTCCCCTCGCGTTCTCCGCTGCCCTCAGTGTGGGGCGCCTCTCGACGCGCCGCCGCAAGCGCTTTCTACGCGCTGCGCGTACTGCGGGCACAGCGTCAAGCTCGAGGAAGCGAGCCCCCGACACCCGATGGCACCGCCGCCGCGCGGTTCGCCGCGTCGCGCGCTCGTGCTGCTCGTCGCGGGCGCCGCCGCGGTGGGGCTCGGTGCTCTCGCTGCGTTCCTCGCCGCCCGGCCGGCGCCCGAGTCGACGACGCCTCCCGCGCCCACGACGGCCGAGCCCGCGGCGTCTCCGCCCGCGCCGTCACGGCCGGTTTCCGAGAAGACGGCGCCGGTGCGCTACCCGTTGCGTTCTCTTTCGGGCGTCGATACGTCCGTCGACATCGACGGAAGCCGCGCCCACCTGCTCGGGCTCTTCCCCGGCATCGACTCGAAGCGGCACGGCGACGAGCTCCGTCACGTCGTACCGCTCGAACATCCGTGGTTCAGCGCGGTCGAGCTCGGCTGGAAAAACGAACCTGCGGGCAAGCTCACGAGCGTCGCGTTCAAACCGCCGGCGGGCCTCGACAAGTTCGAGAACCAGAAAGAGATCGGCGACTGTCTCGCCAAGGGTTTGGGAAAACCCGAGATCCGGGTGACCGATCATCTGGCCGGCGAGCAGAGCTACTTTTGGGGACGGCATTTTCCGAAGGCCTGGGCAAACCTCTACTCGGGATACCTGTGGCTCACGTTCCAGAGCCCACGGGGCATCGCGCCCGTCACGTTCCCCGACGTGGTTCGCACGCTCGACGGCTGTTAGCTCGAGCCGCGGCGAGCGCCCGGCACGGGCCGCACGAGTGACGCGACCCGTTTTGCACGCTCGCGAGCCTCGTCCGTCGTCGGCGCGTTCGCGAGCGCGACGCCCATGCGCCGGCGCGAAAACGATTCGGGCTTGCCGAACAGTCGGAGGTCGCTCTCGGGGATCGCGAGCGCCTTTTCGAGGTCCGCGAACGCAATGCCCTGCTCTTCGAGCCCGCCGTAGATCACGGCGCTCGCACCCGGCCGCCGCAACGAGACGTCGACGGGGAGCCCCAGGATCGCGCGCGCATGGAGCTCGAACTCCGAGAGGCGCTGCGTGCAAAGCGTGACGAGACCCGTGTCGTGCGGGCGGGGGCTCACCTCGGAGAACCACACGTCGTCGCCGCGAACGAAGAGCTCCACGCCGAAGATCCCGCGACCGCCGAGGTCGTCCGTGACGGCACGCGCGTACGCGCGTGACCGTTCGAGCGCCGTGGGACTCATCGGTTGCGGCTGCCAGCTCTCGACGTAGTCGCCCTTCACTTGAACGTGGCCGATGGGCTCGCAGCACACCGTTTCGACGTTGCCGCTCGCGCCCGCCGCACGCACGGTGAGGAGCGTGATCTCGTAGTCGAACTCGATGAATCCCTCGACGATGACCTTGCCCTGGTTCACACGGCTCCCCGCGCTCGCGTACTCCCACGCTGCCGCGATCTCGCCGGCTCCGGCGACGACGGATTGTCCCTTGCCCGACGACGACATGACGGGCTTCACGACGCAGGGATAGCCGACGCTCGCCGCGGCGGCGGCGAGCTCGTCGAGGCTCTCGGCGAAGCGGTAGGGCGACGTCGGCAAGCCGAGCGTTTCGGCGGCGAGCCGCCGAATCCCTTCGCGGTTCATCGTCAAGCGCGCGGCGCGCGCCGTCGGGATCACCTCCGCGATGCCGGCGCTCTCGACTTCGAGCAGGGTGTCGGTCGCGATAGCTTCGATTTCCGGTACGACGAGAGCCGGCCTTTCGCGCTCGATGAGCTCGCGCAGCGCGCGGCCGTCGGTCATGGCGATGACGTGCGAGCGGTGCGCGACCTGGTGACCCGGCGCGTTCGGGTAGCGATCGACCGCCACGACCTCCACGCCCAGGCGCTGGAGCGCGACGATGACCTCCTTGCCGAGCTCGCCGGCGCCGAGCAACATCACGCGCGTCGCCGACGGGGAAAGAGGCGTGCCGATTTGCATGGCGACCGACTCTTACACCAACGGTGAGCCGCGACGAGACCGCGCCATCTCCCGCCGCGAGCGGGCGGAGTTTCCCGCCGTTTACGGCGCGTACCGGTAGAGCTCGACCCAGTCGTACGTCGCGGTCGCTCCTTCGGTCATTTCGGTCACCGGCCCCGCCCAGCCGCTGCTCGACGACGCCCAGATCGTGAGGAGCACGTTTTGCGGCAGGGTCATGAGCCCGATGTTGCGCGTCCAGACGTGACGCTCCTCGTCGTCGACGAGAAAACGTGCGCTTTCGGGCGTCCATTCGACCGTGTAAACGTGGAACTCCGCGCTCGGATCGAACGAGAGCGCGTCACGAAAGACATCCGGCGTGGGGCTCACCGGCGTCGTCACGGGCGGCGTGGTCGGCGGTCCCGTGTAGACCTGCGTGTTGTATTCGAGCTGTGCCGGGGGCGCGCCGAGGCACTCCACATCGAGCTCGTTCCAGTTATCGGCGGGCCAGGGCGTGTAAATGGTGACGAGGGACGAGATGACGGCCGAACCGCTCGCGAACCGGATACGCGCGCTCACGCGCCCGTAGGTGAGCGTATCGCGCGAGCGGACTTCCGCGCCGAGGAAGGGTTTGGCGGCTCCCGTCGAGTCGACGGTGCCGTCGGGCGCTGGAAGCAGGCGCAAGACGAGCGCGCCGTTCTCGGTGGTCGCCGTTTCCCGCGAGAAGAGCGCGAGGTTACTCGCCCAGGAATGCGTCATGAGCTGCCAGCGGCTCTGATCGAGCGAGTCGAAGTCATCGCGGAAGAGCAGCGTGAACGAGCCGGAGTCCGAGCCACCCGACCCGCCGTCAGCCGGCGTTTCGGAGCCGCCGCACGCGGCGAGGAGCAAGGACGAGAGAAGGATCCGGGCGAGGACGCGCATCGCCGGTTCTTCTTGCAGGGCGGGCGGAGCCTGACTTCACATTTCTTGAGCATTCGACCCGTCCCGTCTTTTGACCGGCGTGCCGGCGTGCGGCACACTGACTCGTGCGGGTGGACGCGCTGTTTCAACCCTTCCCCATGCTCGCCGGCCGCCGCGCGCAGGTATGGAGACACGAGCCTGCATTTCGCCGGCCCCGACACTTTCATCGCGAGCCGGAGATCAACCTGCTCGTTCGGGGAAGGTGCGTGCTCGGTATCGGAGACCGCAGCGTTTCCTTGTCACGGGGCCAGAGCCTATTTTTCGAGCCCGGTCAGGATCACGAGCTCCTCGAGGCGAGCGACGATCTCGAGCTCTTCGTCCTCGCGCTGAGCCCTGAACTCGCCGAACGCGCGTTCGGCGCGCGGCCGTCGTGCTCGATTCCAGAGGGCGATCCTCCTCGGATGGTTTCATCGATGCACGCCGAGCTCGCGGGCTTGGCCCACGTCTCCGACGTCGCGACGGCCGAACGGCGCCTCGCCGAGCTCTTCGTCCGCGCCGTCGACGGGGCGCCGAAAGCGCACGTGCGCAGTCACCGGGCGCTCGCGTCGCTTCGCGTCGAGCGAGACGTTTCGGAGGCGACGCTCGCTCGTCGTCTGGGCGTGGATCCGAGCGAGCTCAGTCGCCGTTTTCGGGCCGATCTCGGCGTAACCCTCGTCGAATATCGCGCTCGGCTCCGGCTCATGCGCTTCGTGGAGCTCGTCGACCGGGGGATTTCCATGACCCGCGCGGCTCTCGACGCCGATTTCGGCAGCTACGCTCAGTGCCACCGGGTGTTTCGTCGCGTCTTCGGTTGCGCCCCAACGGATTATTTCCAGGGTGCGCGGCACGAGCTCGATTGGGCGACGGTCTGAAGGTTTTTGCCCCGCTCGAAGCGCCTCGTGCATCCCAAAGTACGAAGGACGGGTCCGTGACCCACCCCGCCGTAGCTCAACCCACCCCCGTCGAGCCTCCGCCTCCCTCTCGGCACCGTGAAAACGCCGAGCTCGTGGAGCGCATGCGCACCGATCCGGTGGGCGCCGCCCCCCTCGTCTACGCTCGGTTCGCTCCAATCGTGAATCGGCTCGTGTGGCGGTTGCTCGGCGCGGACCCCGATCACAACGACGTCGTTCAGCAGGTTTTTTACCGAATCCTGAAGCAAGTCGGGCGGGTGCGCGACCCCGAGCGCCTCGACTCATGGGTTCAGAGCATCGCCATGAATTCGGTGTACGAGGTGCTCCGCCGGCGCCAAGTTCGCCGGATTTTCTTGAAGGACTTGCCGACCGAAGCCCATGCGGATCTCGTGCGGGACGTCGAGGTCCGCGATCTCTTGCTGCGTACGAAGGCCCTCATCGAGCGGTTGTCCCCGAAAGATCGCCTCGCCTTCACCCTTTACTTCGTCGAGCGGCGCACACTGGCGGAAATCGCGGAGCTCGAAGGCTACTCGCTGGCGACGGCGAAGCGGCGCGTCATGAGAGCGAACCTCCGGTTCCAGCGCCTTATTTCCGAGAATCCGGACCTTGCGGGACTGTTCAAGGGGAAAGCAAAACGAACATGAGCACTTCGAGTGAGGAGGTCGGCGAGCGCTTCGGAACCGCGCTGGGCGAGGGGCCGAGCCGTGCAACGCTCGCGGCGCAGCGCGTGCTCGTGATGGAAATGGCGCAACGCTCGTTCCGGGAACGGCCCCGGCCGAGCGCGTGGACTTATGCGCTGCTCTTCGTTCCGGTCGCCGCGCTCGCGACTGCATTCGCCGTGTTCTCGACGCGACCGCGCGCGCTCGAGGCCCATTTTCAGGGAGTCGCCCTGGCGGTCGACGCTCGGCTGCGCGCTTCGGAAAGGAGCTCGGACGCGCTCGATTTCTCGGACGGGAGCCAGGTGGTGCTCGAGCGGAATGCCCGGGCCACGCTGTCGGCCCTGTCGTCCGAACACGCGGCGCTGCGTCTCGAGCGCGGCCGCGTTTCGGCGAGCATCCGCAAGCAGCCGGGGATGACCTGGGCCGTGATGGCCGGCCCGTACGCGGTACACGTGGTCGGAACGAAGTTCAGCGTCGACTGGGACGCGGGGGACGAGGCGCTCGCCGTCCGGGTGCGCGAGGGCCGCGTGCGCGTCACGGGTGGGGACTTGCCTTCCGGCGGCCTCGTCGTGGATGCCGGCGGTCAGCTCGAGCGCCGGCGCTCGACTCCTCCGTCCGCGTCGACCGCCGTGGCGCCGGCGCCAGGAGGGCGCGCCCCCTTCGACTCTCCGCGCGAGACGAAGGGCGCCGAGAACGAGCGGACCGTCGACGATGCGCCGGCTGCGAACGGCAGCGCGACGGTGAGCGCGCTGTCCAGCAAGGGGAAGTACAAAGAAGCGCTCGCGCTCGCGGAGAAGCAGGGTTTCGCTCGGCTCACGCGCGAGCTTCCGGAAAACGACCTCCTGCTCCTCGCGAACGCGGCACGCTACAGCGGCGATGCGGCGCGCGCGCGCGAGGCACTGACGAAGCTTCGCGAGCGTTTCGCGGGCCGGCCCGGGGCGAGCCTCGCCGCGCTTTATCTCGCAAAGGTCGCCGAAGACATGACGCGCGAGCCGGGAGAGGCGATCCGGTGGCTACGCGTCTATCTGCGAGACTCACCGCGAGGCGACCTCGCATCGGGAGCGCGGGCGAGCCTCATGAGCTTGCTGCTTCGTTCGGGCGATCGTGCCGGCGCTCGAAGCGTGGCAGAAGACTATCTGCGACTTCACCCGAACGGCTCGCACGCCGCGGAAGCTCGAGCGCTCGTTTCCGAATGAACGCTCGGGTTGCTCGGAGCGTCGAGCTCGTGTTCGGCCTGTTGGTCTGCGTGCTGGCGCCGGGTTGGGCGCGCGCCGAGAGCGCGACCGTGCCCTGGGTCGTCGTGCTGCGACCCGGGTCGGGCCCCGCCGCCCCATGGCCCGAAGGGATGCAGGCCGTCGTCGCGGAGCTCGTCGCGGGCGGCTACGAGCTCACGCTGCGCGCGAGCGTGGCGCGGACTCGGGAAGAGTTGCTCGCGGAGCTTCTGCGAGTCGTGGAAGAAGAACGGGTGCTCGGTGCGGTGGTCGTCGTGCGCGACGACAACCAGGGAATTGCCTACGTCTGCACGCGAGACGGCACCGTGCGCGTCGAGGCCGGCGTAGCCGAAGGCGCCGTCGGTGAAGGTGCGCTCGCGCTCCGCATCACGCAACTGCTCGGTCCGCCGCGCTTCGAGCTCGAGAAGCCGCGGCCCGCCGTGGCGCCCGAGCCGGCTCCCTCCGCGCCGCCGGAGAGCTCGACGCCGCGTTCGGACCACGGCTTGTTGCTCGCGCTCCACGCCGGTCTCGCGTTCAGCTCGGATCTCACCGAACCCCTGCCGATCGCCGGTCTGGTCGCGCGAAAGGACATCGTCGGCCCACTGTCGATCGACGCTTCGGCGTGGCTCACGCTCGGAGCGTCGCGTCTCGAGGCGCCGGCCGGAACCGTGGACCTCGATGCGCAAGAGCTCGGCCTGCATCTTTCGTTCAACCCGTTTCGCGAAAGCAGCGTGGGCATTGCGCTCGGTCTCGGCGGCGGCATCGTCTGGGTGCAGGGGGAAGGGGACGCCGCGGCGGGCTACTCGGCGACCGACGAAGCGACGTCGGTCGCGCTGCTTTCTGCTCGCGCGACGGGGTTCTTCACGCACCATCGCTTCAGCGTGCTCGTCGCGATCGAGCCCGGTGTCATGCTTCCGCCGGTGAGCGTGGGAGTCGGCAGCGACGTCGCGCGCCTGGGCCGTCCATGGACTCAGGCGAGCGTGGGTCTCGGGTTTCATCTATGACGGACCGACGTGCGTACCGGCGTGCTCGAGCGGCTCTGCTGCCCGCGCTCGTCGCGCTCGGCTGCCAGGACGGGCAGCTCGACGTGATCCGCGCGACGGAGGTCGGCGGCGGAGACCTCGCATCGCCCTTCGTCCTCGACGATTTCGAAGACGGAGACACCCAGTCTCTCAACATCGACAAGGGCTACTGGTACTTCCAGCCCGACGCGACGTGCACCGGGGGGTTCGGCGTCGAGCTCGTGGCGGGGCGCAACGGGAACACGCACGCCGTTCGGGCGCGCGGGGGCGGATGCACCGAGTGGGGCGCCCTGCTCGGACTCGACCTCGGAGGTGTGGGTGAAACCTTGGACGCGTCGAGCTTTCACGAGCTCAGGCTGTGGGCGCGCGCCGAACCGAACACGTTCGCGACGATCACCGTAAGCTTGCTCGAGCCCGTTCATTTCGACACGACCATCGAGCTTACGGGCGAGTGGCAGGAGTACGTGCTTCCTCTGGACACGTTCGTGTTCAACGATCGCGGGACGGCCCAGCCGTTCGATACGAACGTGCTCACGCACCTTCAGTTCTTCGTTTTCACCGACCAGGCGTTCGATTTCTGGCTCGACGACTTGGCGTTCGTGCGTACGGACTAACGCGTTTCCAAACCGCGAGAAACCTTCTGCTCTCGGTGGATGTTTCCGGGGGGAACCGTCGAAATGACAAAAAATTTCGAGGCGTGCGTCCTTCCATCTCGTGAGCTCACCGCGCGCTTCAGGGCGCTTCGATGGTTTGGCTGCTTTCGCAGTGCTCGCGCTCGCCGGCGGGTGCAGCGCCGATCTCTCGGGTCTTCCGGCCGATGCCGGCGGCCCGCCGGGTTCATCGGGCGCAGCGAGCGGTAGCGGCGGCTCGACCAGCGGGAGCGGCGGAGCCGCGCCGGCGGGCGGCGTCGCCGGCACGTCGGGCACGGGCGGAGGCGGCTCGTCGGGTGCGCCGACCGACTGCGCGGGCGCTCCGTCTTCGGATCCCGGCGCTCCTTACAGCCGCAGGCTCACCCGCACCGAATACAACAACACCGTGCGCGACCTCTTGGGCGACACGACCGAGCCCGCGAACGAATTTCCCGCCGAGGTTCTGACGTTCAACGCGAATACCGATTACTTCGGTTTCGACAACGATCCGAGCGTGCAGAGCGTGCCGGAGCTCCTCGCCGACGGCTACTTCGCCGTCGCGGATCGTCTGGCTACGACGGCAACGCAGAACCTCGCGGCGCTCGTCCCCTGCGCGTCCGCGGCGAACCGCGCTTGCGGCGAAGAATTCGTTCGCGCCTTCGGCGAAAAGGCGTTCCGACGCCCGCTCGCCGAGGACGAGATCACGCGCTTCATGGCGCCGTTCGACATCGGCGCGATGACCGACTTCGGAAGCGGCATCCGGCTGGTCGTCACGGCCATGCTGCAGTCGGCGCCGTTCCTCTACCGTATCGAGCTCGGCGGCGTTGCGGACGGCAGCTGGGTTAAACCGTCGTCGTTCGAAATGGCGTCGCGGCTCTCGTATTTCCTCTGGCAGACCATGCCGGACGACGCTTTGTTCGACGCCGCGCGGCGTGACGAGCTACGGACGCCGGAGCAGGTGGCCGCTCAAGCGCGGCGAATGCTCGACAGCGACAAAGCCCGCGGCATGGTGAAGGATTTTCATCGCCAGTGGCTCGGTCTCCGCGGATTGTCCACGCTCGAAAAAGACACGTCCGTCTTCCCCTCGTTCGACGAGACCGTTGCGGCGAGCATGCTGACCGAAGCGGACCAGTTCGTCGAAGGGGTCATTTTCAGCGGCTCGGGGGACGCGAGCAGTCTCTTTCGCAGCACGACCCCGGGTCGCCCGAGCGGGCTCGTGACGCTGCGGGCGCCGCTTTCCCTACTCGCCAAGCGCAATCAAACCTCGCCCGTGCTGCGCGGGAAGTTCGTGCGCGAGCAGCTGCTCTGCGAGCACATCGAGCCGCCGCCCCCGAACGTCAACGTGATGGTTCCCGACCTCGATCCGAACCTCACGACGCGCGAGCGCTTCAGCCAGCACTCGGTCGACGACCAATGCGCCGGATGCCACGTGATGATGGACCCCATCGGGTTCGCCCTCGAGAACTACGACGCCGTCGGTAACTGGCGCGACACCGAAAACGGCGAGCGCATCGACGTGAGCGGCTCGATCGAACAAGGTGTCGGCACCGACGTGGCGGGCCCCTTCGTTGGTCCCGACGAGCTCGGTCAACGCCTCGCGACGAGCGCCGCGCAGAAGCGTTGCATGGTCACCAATTGGTTCCGCTACGCGAACGGACGTGCCGAAACGCCGGCCGACGGTTGCGAGCTCGCAGCGCTCTCCGAGCGCTTCGCAGGCGAGAACCACGACGTGAAGCAGTTGATCGTCGCGCTCACGCAAACCAGCGCTTTTCTCCGCCGACGGCCAGGAGGCCAGTGATGAAACGGTTCAGGATCGCTCGTCGTCATTTCTTGCGTGGGGCCGGAAGCCTCGGTTTGGCGCTGCCGCTCCTCGACGTGATGGAGGGGACGCGCGAAGCCGCCGCGCAAACGGCCGGACTCCGGCACTTCATCGTGATGTACGAACAGTCCGGCTTCGTCTATCCGGCATGGAAGCCGAACGGCAGCGGCTCGAGCTTCACGCTGTCGCCGACGCTCGCCCCGCTCGAGCCTCACAAGTCCAAGATCTGCGTCATCGACGGCCTTCAGAACAAAGCCGGGCAGAACGCCGGGCAGGACGATCACCAAAAGGGCATGGGGACGATGCTGACCGGCATCGAGAACATCGGCACCGCCACGACGACGAACGGCGGCGGCATCAGCATCGACCAGGTCATCGCGGGCGCGATCGGCGGCTCGACCCCGTACAAATCGCTCCAGTTCGGCGTGCAGTCCGGACAGGGCAACGTCTTGAACTACATGTCGTGGGCGGCTGCGGGGCAGGGCCTTCCGTGCGAGAGCGATCCCGCGCGCATGTACTCGCGCATTTTCGCGTCATTTACTCCACCGTCCGGCGGAGGCACGGGAGGCGCGGATCCCGCGGCCGTGCGGCTCTTCCAACAGCGGCGCAGCATCCTGGATGCGGTGAAGTCGAGCTACGACTCGCTCTTGCCCCGAGTGAGCGTCGAGGATCGCGCGAAGCTCGACGCGCACGCGACGGCGATTCGCTCCATCGAGGCTCGTCTCGTCGTCGATCCGGGAACGCTCCCCCCGACGACGACGACGGCGGCGTGCAAAAAGCCCCCGTCGCCCACCATCGACGTGCGCAAGAACGACAACTTTCCGCTCATCGGGAAGCTGCAGATGGACCTTCTACTCATGGCGCACGCGTGCGACCTCACCCACGTCTCCGCTCTGCAGTTCTCGCGGGAATCGGCGGATCCCGTGTTCACGTGGCTCGACATGGGTATCACCCGCGGACACCACGCCATTTCCCACGACGCGACGTCGGACGCGACGTCACAGGCGCAGCTCGCGGCCATCGACAAGTGGCACGCCGAGCAGTACGCGTACCTCATCGACGGAATGCAGAAGAACGGCTTGCTCGACAGCGCGCTCGTCGTGTGGGTCAACGGGCTCGCCGCCGGCAACGTGCATTCGCATGGACCTACGGTGGGAAATACGCCCTTCCCGCAGCCGATCGTTACGGCGGGAAGCGCCGGTGGGCGTTTCGCGATGGGTCAGTACCTCATGGCTCCGCGCGGAACGAACACGAACGCGGTCTACGTAGCGTTCCTGCAAGCCGCGGGCATCGAGGCGACCACGTTCGGCAACCCCGCGCACGCGAACGGTCCGATGACGGGCCTGCTCGTCTAGCGGGAAGGCGAGTCTCGCGCGCCGCTCAGCCCTCGCAGCCGATACGCAAGGGGCCGACGGCGAGGTCGTCGAGCCAGGCCACGAATCCGGGATCGGCGGCCTGGTAGTTGTTCCAGCCGAACGAGAGGCTCTGAAACGTCTGCGGGATCTCGGAGTTCGTGAAATTGCCGGCACCGTTCGCGATGCGAATCTGGGTAATCTCCGTGCCGTCGAGGAAGAACGAATAGCTCTGGGTCGCGTGGTCGAGGTGCCATTCGGCGCAGCGCCAGGCGCCGTCGAAGCGCCAATCGTACGAGCTCCCCTTCCCGAATTCAGCGCGGCCGTTCGGCTGCACGTTGTAGAGAAACTGGTGCGAGCGGTCGGCGTTCTGAACGGTGTCGACGGGACGGACCTCGATGGCGACGTTGTCACGGGGGCTCATGGCGGCCCCCGCGACCAGCGTCGAATGCACGAACACTCCGGGCGTCGGCGTTTGCACGCGGTAGTAGATGCGTCCCCAGTGCGCGCCGCCGAGCGCCGTCACCGCTGCGCCGCTGCGCGTGATCCGCCGCGGGCCGTTCGTGGCGGCGTTCACGCGCAGGGAATGCGTTCCGCGAAACGCCTGGTCCGTGACGACTTCGACCGAGCCCGACTTGGTCCAGCCGCTCGGGATCTGCCCGCCTGCCGTGCCCTCGAAGTCTTCGCAAATCGGGTAGGAGCTCGTCGCGCACGACGCCGGCGCCCCGGCCATTCCCGCCGAGCCTGCCACGGTGCCGCCGCCCGACCCTGCGAGAGCGCCTCCGGTCCCTGCTGCGCCGCCGAAGCCGGCGCTCGGCTGGCCCGCGTTCCCGACTGCGCCGGTGCCGGCGACTTGGCTTCCCGCGGATCCGCCCGGGCCTCCCGCCGATGTGCCTCCCGCATTGCCGGACCCGCTACCCGAAGCGTTTCCGCTGCCGCCGGTGGAAACGACAGAGCCTGCCACGCCCCCGCTGCCGCTAAGCGCTGAACCGCCGTTCCCCACGGCTCCGGAGGTTCCTCCGCCGGTCGATTCGTCGCTCCCGCCGGGTGGCGTGGAGGCGCAAGCGAGAACGACCATTCCGAACCAAGGACACGAAGCAGCGCGGGACATGAAACTAGGGATGCGCGACGCCGAAGTCCGAGGTCGTACGGTCTGCCGAAGGGCGCCCGCGCACGTCGAAATCCAATTCAATTCCGTCCGATACGAGCGACCGCCCGCGGCGCCGGAACGGTTCACGGAAAGGCGTGTCGGCCAACTGCCGATGCCGGGCCGGGGCTCCGAATCTAGGGTCGAGCTCATGAAAGCCATCTTTTCGGTGCTCTTGATCTCGGCGTCCGCCGGTTGCGGTGCGATCGCCGAGGATCGCTCGAGCTTCGACGAAGCCCCTGAAAACGTCGCACGCGAGAGCGAGGTGATCGTCGACGGGAAGCGAACGTTCGCGCGGCCCGAAGTCGGATTCTTGAACCGCAACTGCACGGCGACGCTGGTCTCGCACCAGGCGTTCGTCACGGCGGCGCACTGCATCGGTTTCGCGGCCGAAGCGGCGGGCGGCACGTTCCTGATGCAAAAGGACATCACCGAGGAGCAGGAGCTCGCCGTCTACAAGACGTATTCGCGCTTCGATCGACTCGGCGGCGCCGATCTCGCCGTCGGCTTTCTCGCCGAAGGGCCCCCGGATTGGTCGGACGGCGCCGTGATGGTCACGTCGCCCGACTTCGGCTCCACCGAGTGGGGTACTCGCATGGGCTACGGCTGCGTCGAGACGGAGCTCATGGGGGGCCAGGGTGTGAAACGCTTCCGTGAGCTCGCCACGGGCCCCTACACGGACGTTACGTGTCCGATGGACTCCGGCGGGCCTCATTTCAAGGGTAAGCTCGCCGATCGGGGTCCTCTATACGCCGTAGCAAGCAAATACGACGCCGGTCCGGATCCCGGCTGGGACACGAACGCGCTCGTCGACGCCGACTGGGTCGAAGGCATGATTCGCTGGAAGAGCGGCGGTTACGAGACCGGCCTCGATCGCTTCGGGTTCGACTACACCTGGGTCGACGCGAGCAGCGCGTCGGCCTGCGGCACGCTTTGCCGAAAGGATCCGCGCTGCCAGGCATTCACCTACGTCAGCGGCGACGGCTGCAATCTGAAGTCCGTGATGGGACCGACGAGCCCGAACCGGACGACGACCTCCGGACCCGGTGTTGGCTCGTTCGTCGGCGACGTGTTCGGCTCGGACTATAGCTTTTACTCCGTCGAGCGCTACGACGTCTGTGAAGCCGACTGTGCGCGCGACCCCGCTTGCAAGGCCTGGACCTTCAACGACGGAACCTGCCACCTGAAGAACGCGCAGCCGCCCGTCACCACCTGCAACGCCTGCCGCAGCGGCTATCGCAAGAACGCGTTCGAATCCAACATCGATCGTCCGGGCGCGGAATTCCGCGCGCTCCAGACGTCGTCGGCGGTCACCTGTGCCGACGAGTGCGCCAAGGACGCGTTCTGTCGCGCATTCAGCTTCAGCCCCACGAAGCGCTGTTCGATCAAGGTCGGCGTCTCGACTCCCATTTTTACCGCCGGCTACATCTCCGGCATTCGCGGCGGCGTCGAATACAACGTGAACCGAGCGGGCTCCATCTACAAGAGCTTCGAGAACCCGAGCGGTCAGGAGCGCTGGTGCCAATCCACTTGTCGCAAAGACGCTCGCTGCCGTTCTTGGAGTTACTTCTCCGAGGTCGGTGGCGGCCCCGTCTGCCACCTGCGCGACGCCGTTCCGGCCCGCTCGTCCCGACTCGGAACGGCGACCGGCGTGCCGGGTATGGAGTTCTTTTGACAGGGGATCGAACCCCGGCCCTCGGCCTGGCGAACGCGGCGCGTTGACGCCAATCTGGCTCGATTTACATGGAATCGAGTTGCGCCGGACCTTCAGTGCGTGGGTGCAACGCGGCTCGCGGCGCCGTCGACTTCGTCGGCTTGCTGACTCACCGTCGCGCGCGCCATCACTTCCCACGACATTGCGGTGCGAAGACACGCTCCTTGTAGTCGACATTACTAAGCCGTGCGAACAATCATCGTGCGAACACGCGCGCACGCGCGTTTCGAGTTGCGAGCGCTCGGTCGCGCGCCTTATGTTCGCGAGCGGAGGCCGTGCATGGTTCGATTCATTGGGCTCGTGGTCGGGATTTTCCTTTGCGGATGCAGCGACGAGAGCGGCGTCTTGCCGATCGAGCAGACGTCGGAACCGCTCAATTGCGCGAATCGCATCGCGTGCGGCCCGGCCGACGAGTGCCGAGGCCATTGGCGCGCCGACGAGGGCTCGGGAACCGTGCTCACGAACTCGTCGGGTCAGACGAACGGCAACGCGACGATGAGCGGAGCTTCGTTCACGCCGGCGTGGGAAGGGCTCGGGCTCAACTTGCCCACGGGCGCCGAGTACGCGGAAGTTCCTCACAGCGGAACGACGAGCGTCCTCGGAGCGATCACGCTCGCGGCCTGGGTAAAGCCCGCGGAGAACAACCGGCTTCAGTACGTCGTGAAGAAAGGTCGATTCAATTCGAGCGGCGGCTACGAACTTGCCATCGACAGCGACGGCAAGCCGTTCGTGCGCTTCAACCAGGCGGCGTCGGGCGACACCTTCAAGCTGAAGGGATCGAGCGCGATCGCCGTGAACACGTGGACGCACCTCGCCGCCACTTCCGATCGCAACACGGCGACGCTCTACGTGAACGGCGTCGCTGTGGCCGCGCTGAATCTCATCGGCGCCAACGGCAACATGCCGCTCGACATCGCGTCCACCAGCGTGCGCCTCGGCATCGGCGCGGAATGCCGGTTCAACACCTCCTGCAACCCCGATGCGGCGACCCGACTGAAGGGCGTCCTCGACGAGGTTCGTTTGTTCGCGCGCGCCCTTCCCCCCGACGAGGTCGTCGTGCTCGCTCGCCGCGGTCCCGACGCCGAATGGCTCTTCGAAGAGACGTCCGGATCGGTGGCCGTCGATACGTCCGGCTCATGCAACGATCTGACGCTGCTTGGCGCGACGTTGGTCAACGATGCGACGCAGGGTCGCGTGCTTTCGTTCGACGGCGTGGACGACCACGCGCTGACGGACGTCGGAGCGATTCTCGGAAGCAGCAAGTCCTTCACCATGACGGCGACGGTTCGAAACGCGGATAGTTTCGGGACCTTCATGAGCAAAGGTAGTCACGGTGGGAGTTTCTTTTTCGCCTCCCACAAGCCGACGGCCTTCGTCGGCAATCACGTGGTACACTTGACGAACCACGTGGTTCTCCCGCACAACTGGTTCAAGTTCGCTGCCGTTTACGACGGCGCTGCTCTCAAGGTCTACATCGGCAGCACGCTCTCCGGTTCTACCTCCGTTTCGAACGTCGACATTTCGAACACAGCGGCCTTGGATCTCGGAACGGCGAGCTCCGGGTTCTTCGAGGGCAGCTTCGACAACGTGCGCTACTACCGACGTGCGCTCAGCCCGAGCGAGCTACCGTAGAACCCGTGCGCGAGGTCGAGTGACTCGAGGTTCTCGAGCGCCGCGCCGAGCCCCGCCGAAAAGCGAGACATAGCGGCCCGGCCCGCGGCGCTGGGGTGACTCTACTGCGACGGCGGGCACGCTCGATCGGCGCATGAAGCATGAACGCTTCGTCCGTAATATCGTTCGCAGCCGCCCGCGTTGATGCGCACTGCGGGCGCCCGGGCGTGCGCCCAAATGGGCGAACGACGACACTCGACGATGAGGGACTTTCGCGCGCGCCGTTACGGGTCCGGCTGGCGTCGAAACCGCCTCGCTCCGTCCACGGCACGTGTCTTGCT
>DASUTR010000073.1:0-2243 GCA_036374535.1 Polyangiaceae bacterium | reverse complement strand
GCCCCAGGTAGAGGTAGATGAGGCCGTCGAGCATGTGACCCGAGGCGTCTCCCGGCGCGATCTGGCGGCAGCGCGCGGCGGCCCACTTTGCTCGCTCGATGTTCGCGTCCCAGTCCGGGTGCCACTGGTAGATGACGTTGTTGTAGTGGGCGAGGCCGAGATAGTAGGGCGTGGAACTCGACGCGGCGTCTTCGTCCAGTGCCTTGGTGAAGTGCTCGATGGCGACCTGGTTGTCTTCTGCGGAGCGCCGGTAGAAGTGCTCCAGCCCGCGCACGAGCCGGAGCCGCGCCTCGAGACCGTCGACCGGGATGTGCGAGGTGCGCTCGGCGACGGAGCGAACGAGCTCGGGGTGGATCGCGCCGCAGACGGCGGACGCCAGGTGCTCCTCCATCGCGAAGGAGCCGTCGTCGTCACCGTCGAACTCTGCGGACCATACCTCCGTGCCGTGGAGCGTGTCCGACAGGTGCACGTGCACCCTCTGCGAACGACCGACGCGGCGCACCCTGCCCTCCACGACGTAGGCCGCGCCGAGCTCGGCGCCGACGACGTCCAGCGCGCGCCCCTCGCGACGATACGTCCACGTGGAACTCGCGGCGATGATCGGCACCGTGCGCAGGCGCGCGAGCGACCGCGTGAGCTTCTCGGACAGGCCGCGGCCCAGGTCCACCTCGCTGGGATCGCTACTGGCGCTCTCGAACGGGAGCACGGCTGCGGCGAAGACGGGCCCCTTGAGCGCGTCCCGCGCCTCCGGCGCCCACGAGCGGGGGAACGGCATCACCGGCCGCTTCACCTCGCCGATGAAGCGGAAGCCGCGGCCGTGAACCGTTCGAATGAATCCGGTCTCGCGCGCTTCTTCGCCGAGCGCGCGGCGGATCTCCCGCACGCACTGGGAGACGGCGTTCTCGCTGACGCGGTTGCCCTTCCATACGATCGTGATGAGCTCTTCTTTCGAGACGACGCGATCGTTCGCCGCAACGAGGATCAGGAGCGCGTCGAACGCCTGAGGACGCAGCGGTACTTCGACGTCGCCGCGGCGGAGCTGAAAGAGCTGCTCGTCGAGCGTGAATTCTCCGAAGTGGTACGCCATGAATTCATGGCTAGCCTAGGCCTCTATTCGGCTTTCGCCATTCGGATTCGTGACGAAGCGGTGAGTCAGGCTGCTTTTTCTTCGAGCGGTTTTTTGCCCGGAGGCAAGACGTCGTCGATGAGCCCGTACTCCTTCGCGGCGCTCGCGCTCATGAATCGATCGCGATCGAAGTCGCGGATCACGTCTTCGTGCGAACGACGACAAGCACTCGCGAGCACGCCGGCGACGACGTCTCGCAAGTGCTTCACCTCGCGGGCCTGGAGCTCGATGTCCGTGGCCTGCCCCTGCGCGCCGCCGTGCGGCTGATGGATCATGATCCGCGCATTGGGCAGGGCGAAACGCCGCCCCCTTTGACCCGCGGCTAGCAGGACCGCGCCCATCGACGCGGCCATGCCGACGCAGACCGTCGACACGGGATTTTTCACGTGCTGCATCGTGTCCAGGATCGCGAGACCGCTGTAAACGATGCCGCCGGGCGAGTTGATGTAGAGGGTGATCTCCTTGTCGGGGTCGTCGCTCTCGAGAAACAGGAGCTGTGCCACTACTACGTTGGCGACGAAGTCATCGATTTCAGATCCGAGAAAAATGATCCGATCTTTGAGCAGCCGGTCGAAGATGTTCCAGTGACGTTCGCCGCGGTGGGTGCTCTCCACCACGCTCGGGACGATGACGGCCGAGCGCGTGAGCTCTCCGGAGGCTGCTCGAACGGCGTGAGTATCGTGGTGTCTCATGTGACAAGCCTCGAGGTCGATTTCAGGCCGCCATGGCTACGCAGTTCGAAGCGTTCGAAGCGCCGCCCGACGCGGGCCTCGTGGTGGTGAGGACGAGGAGGCAGCCACCCGGCACTGGCGTGAGCTCCCAGTTCAGAGTCTGGTCACCCCACGTGTAGATGAAACGCCGCGGTGGTTCGAACACCTGGACGACGCCCTTCTCGCGGGGCGCGCCGGCCTTCTGCTCGCGGATCGAAAGCTCACTGCCCGGCCGGCGCGGCCCCCGTAACGTGGCAGGGAACCAGTGCGCGAGCTCCGACTCGTCGGTCAGGGCGCGGAACACTTTTTCCGGCGAGTGGGGCAAGCGGCGTTCGAAACGCTGCGTCTCGAGCGCTTCGCGCTCCTTGGATCCGGCCTCTCCGCGCTTCATCGCTTGCTCCGTTCCG
>DASUTR010000072.1:0-5941 GCA_036374535.1 Polyangiaceae bacterium | reverse complement strand
CGCGATTCTGGCGCGCGGATGCTCGGCAGGTCGCCCCGAGCGGCGTGCAATCGAGGCGCGCAATGCCGCCCGTGAAATAGTCGCACCATTCATAGATATTTCCGGTGCAGCGCCCGTTTCGCGTGACGTCGCCGCAAGCGGCGTTCGAGCGCGAGCCGCCGGAACCGCCTGTCTCGTTGCCGGAAGCGCCCGACATGCCGGACGTTCCGTTTCCGTCGCTCCCCGCAACGTCGGCGCGCTTGGATTGTCCACACGCTCCGGCGACACCGAGGACGACAAAAACCGAGAACACGCGCGTCGCGCTCTGCGATCGGTGCAGCACCGGAGTTCGGCAGAGCGAGCGGACCACCATCGTGGATAGTGTAGGCGGGTTTCCGGTTCCAGCGACGAGCCTGAGCTCGAGCCGATCGCCGCGTCCTGGCGGCACCGACCGCCGCGCTTTTCGTGATCCGAACGGCAAGCTCGCGGGATTCAACGGGTCGAGCTCGGACCATCCGGAGGATCTCCATGCTGTTTCGTCGATTTACCGCGCGATTGTTGGTGTCTGCTGCCACGCTCGCGCCGCTCGGTGCCGTCGGTTGTGCCTTCGAGACGCCATCCGGCGACCTTGGAAAAGTCGAGCAAGCCTTGACCACGGTGAGCGTGGTCAAGGCGATCAACTCCGGCGGACCTGCGTTCACGGCGGGCGATTCGACCGCGTACGTCGCAGACGTGAACTTCTCCGGGGGCTCGACGGGCTCGACGTCGTCGGCCATCGCGAACACGTCGGACGACGCGCTCTACCAGCGCTGGCGGCAGGGAACGAGCTTCGGCTACACCGTGCCGGTCGACAACGGTGTGTACGACGTGCGGCTCCAGTTCCAGGAGCCGACGTTCACGCAGAGCGGGCAACGGCGCTTCAGCGTGCGGGCCGAAGGGACGAACATCGCGACGAACCTCGACCTGTTCGCTCGAGCGGGCGGGCGGCTTCGCGCGTTCGACCTGAACGTGCCGGTCCGCGTCGGCGACGGAACGTTGAACCTCGAGTTCGTCGCGAGCCTGAGCAACGCGCTCGTGAGCGCGATCCGGATTTCGAAGCGCACGCCGCTTGCGTTCAATGCCGGCGGCCCGGCGCATACGGCGCCCGAGGGGACGTCGTTCTACGCCGACACCGTCGCGTCGCTCACGGGCAGCACGCAGACGGCGTCCACGACGTCGGCGATTACGGGCACGACGACGCCGGTCGTCTACCAGACGAACCGGAACGGAAGCTTCACGTACTCGATCCCCGTCAAGAACGGCGGGTACCAGGCGACGCTGAAGTTCGCTGAAATTTCGCTGACCGGCGCGGGGCAGCGCGTGTTCGACGTGCGGCTCGAGGGTCAAGCGTCGATCGTCAACCTGGACGTGTTCGCGGCGGCGGGCGGGAGCAATCGCGCCCACGACGTCACGGTGCCGGTCAACGTGGCGGACGGCGCCCTCACGGTCGAGCTCGTGTCCCGCGTCAATCGGGCGATGATCTCCGCGCTCTCGATCGCACCGGCAGCGGCGGGGTGTACGCAGCCGCGCTCGGTGGCGCTCGTCGTCGATCAGGCCTTCCGCGCGCCGCTGCAGGTCGAGCTCGATCGGCTCGCGGCCGATATCGGCAGCGAGATGAGCGCGTGCGTGCCCTTCGTCGCCACGAGCTCCGCGGCGACCCCGCAATCGGTACGCGCGTCGCTGAAGAGCTTGCATCAAACGAGCGGGCTCGTGGGGGCTGTCCTGGTAGGCGACGTCCCCATCGCGTACGGCGCCGACCCGTTACCCACCGTGACGGACGCGTACTACGAGCGCTTCAACGACAACGTTTGGCCAGACGCGAACGGGAACGGTGTCTTCGACGCTTTCCAGGACCTGAACGGCAACGGGCAATGGGACTCGCTCACCGAACCCTCCTTCAGCGAAGAAGTCCCGAGCCGTGAGCGCAACATCTGGACGGGCCGGCTGACTCCGCCGGCTTCGCAGCCGCTCGCGACGCGGATCACCCAGCTCCGCTCGTATTTGAGTCGCAATCACGCCTACCGCACGGGCCAAAAAACCTACGCCCAGGGCATGGTGTACTTCGACAGCTGGGCCCACAACGAGCTACCCGGCGGCGAGTACGAGCTCGACCCAGCAACGAACCAGGCGAACGCCCAGAGCTTCTACACCGGAGCGTGGCTCTTCACGGCGCCCGTGTCGCAGGGCCTTTCCGTGGTCTGGAACAACGATCTGAACGCGCAGACGAGCTCATGGCTCACGCTGCAGTCACAGTCGCGCGAGTACGCCTTCCTCAAAGTCCACGGTGCCGAGATGCTCCAGCAGTTCGGCCCCTCTCATTTCTTGGATTTCTCGCATTATCAGAGCACGCCTTCCCGAGCCGCATTCGTGAACCTCGCCTCGTGCGGCAATGGGGGCTTCGCGTCCGTCGACTATCTCGCGGGCTGGGTGCTCTTCGCCGGTGAAACCCTCGTGGTCAAGGCAAACACCCAGATCCTCTTCCTCACCGGATTTCCCGCAGCGGGGCCTGCGGAGCGGCTGCTCGCGAAGGGGCTCCGTTTCGGGGAGATCAGAAAGGCGTCCTTCGAGCTCGACCTGGCCACCGTGTTCGGCGATCCCACCTTGAGGATGCGCGCGCCCGGAACCGGGCCCACCCTGTCGGTGAGCCCGCAGGAGATCGTGTTTCCGTCGCTGCCCATGAGCCAAGCGGTCGTTGGCCACGTCGCCGAACAGTTCGTCACCTTCACCAATACGGGCTCGTCGCCGCTCACTTTGTACCAGCAGCCGCAGCAAACCTTCTTCGCTTCGAGGAACGACGGAGCGGCGATGGTGGAGCCGCGCATGCTCGTCGATCCCGCCGATACGTTCGCGCTGCCCGTCACGCTCGGACCCGGCCAAAGCCGACAGATCCGCGTCTACTTCACTATCGATGGTCCGGTGCTGCCCGGAGAGTACCGCTGGTACGGCGGCTTTTACACCGACAGCCCGAGCGCGCCGGTCGTAACGGTGCGCGCGCGCCGACAGCTGCTCTGAGTCAGCGTCGGCGAGGCTCTCGAAACTGCACGGATGGGGCGACCCTCACCGCCGTGGGGCAGTTTGCCGCTAGGCGTAAAGACCGCGCAGGAGCGCTGGGATGCATCGCTCGCGTTCTGGCGTCCCTCGCGGAGCGAGGTCGACGGAACGGGAGTTGCAAAGCTCAATCGCGCAGGAGATCACCATGCGCACTCACGTTTCGGCAATGTCCGCTATTTTCGTCCTTGGGAGCAGCGCCTTCTTCAGCGTTACGGCGGCCGCGCAAGAGCCGGACGCGCAGGTTACGGTGCAACAATCGCCGCCCGTGGTTCAGCCGGTCGTTCAAACCCCGGCTCGTCCCGCGCAAGGAGAGCGCGAAACCATCACCGAAAAAGGCGGACCCAGCACCGGCATGCTGACGAGCGGTCTCGTGATGTTCGGCGTTTCTTACGGAGCGGCCGCCGTTGCGGGTGCTGCGAGCGACGCGGATGGGCGCGGAGATCTGTTCGTCCCATTTGCAGGGCCGTGGATGGCGCTCGACAGCTACGAAAGCTCCGCCAGCAAGGTCTTTCTCGTGACCGACGGCGTCTTTCAGGGGCTGAGTGGTCTCCTCTTGATCGGCGCGTTCCTGAACCCTCAGGAGCGGACGGTCACGCGCACACGCACCACGCAATTGCACGTTGCCCCGAGCGTCAGCCCCGAGTTCTTGGGACTCGCTGCCACGGGTCGATTCTAGCCGCGCGTGTCACGGCGGCGGCAGCGTGGTTCGCGTGGCCTCCTTGAGGCGCGTTACTGCCTTTTGTTGAAGGGGTAACAGCGCGCGAACTACGTTGCCGGTGTATCGGCGCGTTTCGAGTGCGCTGAAATTGCGGCGGGCGTTTGGCGTGGACACGCGTCTACACGGACGATGAACGAACACGAAGGGCTTGCGGGTGCGTCTTGCATACGTTCGTGCGCTCGGGGCGCGTCTACGGAACGAAGGAGGAGCGCATGGAACGTCGAAAACTCGTGGGATTGGTCGTCATGGTCGGACTCGCGGTCGCTCTCGAGGCGCAAGCGACACCCAATCGGCCTCGTGATCTCGGGACCCTCGGCGGCACGAGCAGCTTTGCCCGCGATCTGAACAATCGCACCGAGGTCGTCGAAGATTCGACGACGGCCGCAGGCGAAACGCACGCGTTTCTGTGGGCGCGAGGCACGATGCGCGATCTCGGAACGCTCGGCGGCACGTTCGCGACTGCGGAGGGCAGCAATCAGCGCGGGCAAATCGTCGGTCTCAGCAGTTTGGCGGGCGACGCGGCCGCGCACGGCTTCCTCTGGCAGAACGGCCGCATCATCGATCTCGGCACCCTCGGCGGCGACTTCAGCGAAGCGACGGACATCAACGAACGCGAGCAGATCGTCGGCCAAAGCGGAAGCGTGCCCGTGATCTGGAATCGAGGACGGATTCAGGCGCTCGACCTCGGCGGAGGCGAAAACGGTTTTGCGACCGCGATCAACGACCGGGGCGAAATCGCCGGCAACGTGAACTTCGGCGGAGCCTTTCACGCCGTGCGTTGGGTACGAGGCGTGCTTCAGGATCTCGGGACGCTCGGGGGCGCGACGAGCTCCGCCGAAGACATCAACGAGCGCGGCCAGCGCGGCCTTCGCCATCAACGAACGACGCGAGATCGCCGGCACGAGCGGAGGCCACGCGACCCTCTGGAGTCGCTGACCGACGAACCTCCGTCCTGGAAATTGCGGGTCGCGCTCGGTTTGTCGAGGATGCGCTACAAAGTATCAGCGCTCTCTCGAGAGGAGAGCGAAACCGTCTCGATAAGCTCGTAGGTCGTCTCGTGGGTCTCCGCCGGATCCCATTGGCGCGACGTTTCGCGGTTCGAACCGGACACCGGACCGAGGCCAGGGACGAGGCAGAGCTCGGAACCGTACTCGGGCGCGGGCACCCGGACAGACTCCCGTTCGCCGAATTCGCTGACGCACCATCCTCGTCCGAAGGGCTCGAAACGAACGTCCGCAGTGCCGCCAATGACCGTCCCTCCCACGGCCTCCCTGGGTGACCTCGGTGGATCTTCGTCCCCAGGCTTCGGGTTCGCCGGCATACGCAGGTGCAACTTCGGACGGGACGTCTCCTCGTCGATGACCGCCATGTCCCCATCATCCAGAAAGAGGCCGGTCGAGTCGGCTACCCAAGAGCCACCGAACGGATTCACGTGATCGGGCGTGCACTCGAGCCTGCTCGTAACGCGCGTCGAAGTTGCATGCGCCTCTTCCACGCTGCAGCGTAGCTCGACCTCGTTGCTCTTCTGGTCTTCCCAAGCCGTGGCCTGTTCCCAGCGCGTCGTCGTGTCGGTACCGCGGTACCGCCAAACGCGACCGAGATCGAAGAGCTCCGCGTAGAGCGGCTTCGGAACGAAAGTGCCCTCGCGTTCGCCCATCGTTCGCGGGGTGGAACGCGGCGTACCGACAGGTGGCTGCGATGTTCTGGCATGCGAGCACGAGGTGAGCAGTATCGGCGGCCCGCCGAGCACCACGAACGCTATGACGATGCGTCGCACGCGCGTTCCTTTGCTCGAGCTTACGCCTTCCACGCGTCCTGACTTCCCTCACCCTCGGTCCGGCTACGAACGACGAAATGGGGTGACCGGTCAGACCCCCCGAGCTGAAGCGTCGCGCCGTTCCCACGTTCGACTGGATGAGCCGTAGCTAGCTCCAAACGGTTCCCATCGATTCGCGAGGACCGAAAGGTTCCGGACGGCCTTTCACGGGCAGGCGCTAACGACGACTTCTGTCGCGGCCTCCGCGTCGCAAATGGGCCCGGTGGTTTCTTCTTCATGAAAGGCCTGCAGCTCGTACGTCCCGGGCGCTGAGACTTCGATGGTGCCGCTCGCTGGCAGGGGACCGGGGGTCAGCACGTTTTCGAAGGGCGTGACGG
>DASUTR010000071.1:0-23550 GCA_036374535.1 Polyangiaceae bacterium | reverse complement strand
CGTTGAACTTCGTGCTGCCGCGGCTCGGCGACGCGAATCCGGTCGACGTCGTGATGGCGAAGGTGAGCGGCAACCTCGACGCGAAGACGGCCAAGGAAAAGGAAGAGGGCTATCTGAAGGAGTTCGGCCTCGTCGAGGTCGACGCCTCCGGAAAGATCGTGCGCGACGCGGAGGGCAAGCCGGTCAAATCCTCGATCGTCGCGCAGTTCGGGAACTACGTCGGCATGAGCCTGCGTGGTGAGTTCGGTACGTCG
Source organism: Polyangiaceae bacterium (assembly GCA_036374535.1). Classification (GTDB taxonomy): domain Bacteria; phylum Myxococcota_A; class Polyangia; order Polyangiales; family Polyangiaceae; genus PMG-095. Next base: position 23,296 of record DASUTR010000071.1, on the reverse strand, counting down.
ATCCACCAGTACCCGAAGAAGGCGAGCGAGATCATCAAGTCGGCTCTGCCGTGGACGATCGCGCTCCAGCTCCCGACCATCGTCTTCGGCTGGATCATCGGCAACGTGCTCGGCGCGCTCGCGGCTTACAAGCGCGGCGTCTTCGATCGAGGCTTCTATCCGCTGGCGCTTTTGGCGAGCGCCGTCCCTGCGTTCTGCTTCGGCATCCTCCTCGTGTACGTCTTCGCCATCCGCCTCGAGTGGTTTCCGCCCACCGGCGGCTATTCCGAGGGTCTGACGCAGTCGTTCAGCTGGGAGTTCATTCGGAGCGCGAGCTACTACTACGTGCTCCCGTTCCTCGCGATCTTCATCCCCGTCGTCGGCGGCCAGGCCATCGGCATGCGCTCGATGTGCATCTACGAGCTCGGGACCGACTACGTGAAATACGCGAAGCTCCTCGGCGTGAAAGAGAGCAAGATCCTCTTTTACATGTTCCGAAACGCCATGCTGCCGCAGCTCACGGGCCTCGCGCTCGCGCTCGGCGCCATGGTGGGCGGCTCGCTCATCGCCGAAATCGTCTTCAGCTACCCGGGGCTCGGCCTCACCGTCCTCACGGCCATTCAGGGCAACGACTACGCGGTCATCACCGGCACGACGCTGCTCCTCACGGTGTGCGTGCTGGTCGCAAACTTCTCGGTCGACGTGCTGATCGGCTTCCTCGACCCCCGCGTCGCCGCCGGCATCGCGAGGAGCGAGTAGCATGTTCAAGGGCCTCCTGAAGTCCCCGGCGTTCTTGTTCGGCGCCGGCCTGTTCGTGCTGACGCTCTTCATGGCCTTCGTCTTCCCGCTCTTCATGTCGCTCGACGCGAAGACGCGCGTCGGGCTCGCTTACCTCGAGCCGTCGAGCGCGCATTGGCTCGGGACGGATCACCTCGGGCTCGACATGGTCGCGCGCCTCGTCGAGGGGCTTCGTTCCTCCCTCTACGTCGGGTTCTTGGCCGGGATCGTCGCGACGGTGGTCGGCACGCTCATCGGCGTGTACGGCGGCTACAAGGGCGGTTTGCTCGACGATTTGCTGACGGCCTTCACGAACCTGTTCCTCGTCATTCCGCAGCTCATCCTCCTGATCCTGCTCTCGGCGAGCCTGCAAGAGGGCCGCAGCCGCACGCTCATCGCACTCATCATCGGCTTTACCGGTTGGACGTGGAGCGCGCGCGCCGTGCGCGCCCAAGCGTCGAGCCTCCGCAGCCGCGACCACGTGAGCCTCGCGCGCGTGAACGGCTACGGCACGCTCGGCATCGTGGTGCTGCACATCTTGCCGTACCTCCTCTCGTACGTCTTCATGGTGTTCATCCTGCAGACGGCGATCGCGATTCTTTCGGAAGCGACGATCAGCCTCCTCGGTCTCGGGCCGTACGACTCCGTGTCGCTCGGCACCATCCTGAACGACGCCATCAAGAGCGAGGCGCTGCTCGACGGCGCGTGGTGGGCGTTCTTCCCTCCGATGATCCTCGTCACCGTGATCGCGTTTTCCCTCTACGTCGTGAACACGGCGATGGAGGGAGTGTTCAACCCGAGGCTCAGAAAGTGAGCCAGAGTCATGGCTGACCCCATTCTCGAAGTAGACGACCTCAGGCTGCATTACCTCACGCGCTTCGGCGACAAGATCCACGCCGTCGACGGCGTGTCGTTCGAGCTCCGGAAGGGCGAGATCCTCGGCATCGCGGGCGAGTCCGGATGCGGCAAGACGACGCTCGTGAGCGGCTTGCTCGGGCTCTACATTCCGCCGCTGCATCACACGTCCGGCGACGTGCGCATCGACGGCAAGAGCATCATCGGCATGAACGTCGAGCAGAACCGCGAGCAGGTGCTCGGCCGCCAGGTGGCGATGATTCCCCAGGGCGCCTTGAACTCGCTGAACCCGACGCGCAAGGTGAAGGATCTCGCGACGGACATGATCCTCTCGCACGAACGGGGGTTGGACAAGAAGGTCGTCTACGAGCGCCTGCGCGAGCGTTTCGGGCGCGTCGGCCTCGACGCCGAGCACGTCTTGAACTCGTATCCGGTCGCGTTGCCCGCCGGCACGAAGCAGCGCGTGGTGATCGGCATCTCGACGCTTCTGAACCCCAAGGTCGTCATCGCCGACGAGCCGACCTCGGCGCTCGACGTTTCCACGCAGAAAGCGGTGGTTCGCCTCCTGTTCGAGCTGATGGATCAGGAGATCATCTCGAGCATGCTGTTCATCACGCACGAGCTTCCGCTCTTGCGGCACGTCTCGAGCCGAATCGCCGTGATGTACGCGGGCGAGTTCGTGGAGCTCGGCACGACGGAGCAGGTGATCTTCGACGGCCACCAGCCGTACACGCGCGCGCTCATGGGCTCGATGCTGAGCGCCGAACCCGGTCAGAAGACCAAGAAGCCCGTCGCCATCGAGGGGGCGCCGCCGAACCTGAAAAATCCCATTTCGGGCTGCCGCTTCGCCGAGCGCTGCCCGGTCGCGCGCCTCGATTGCCCGTCGACGAAGCAGGTCCTGCGCATCGTCGCCGGGCGCGAGGTGCGCTGCAAGTACGCCGAATCCACGGCGCAGACCCTCGGCGACATGGGAGCCAGCGCGCCATGACCGAGCTCAAGTTCGAAGCCAGGGACCTCACGCGCACGTTCGGACACGGAAAGCGCCAGGTGACGGCCGTCGATCGCGTCACCTTTTCGATCAAGGATCGCGAGATCGTCTCGCTCGTGGGTCAGTCGGGTTGCGGCAAGACGGTGCTCGCGAAGATGCTGCTCCGGCTCGAGGCGCCTTCGAGCGGAGAGCTCAAGTTCGACGGCAAACCCATCGGCGCCGAGTCCGATCCGCGTAAGCACTGGCGCAAGGTTCAGGCGGTCTTCCAGGATCCGTTCTCGGCGTTCAACCAGTTTTTCACGATTCGCTCGCAGCTCAAGAGCTCGTTCACGCTCTTCGAGACCAAGCCGAGCGACAAGGAAATGGAAGAGCGCGTCGATCAGGCGCTTCTTGCCGTGAACATCAAGCCGAAGGAAGTCGAGGGTAAGTTCCCCTTCGAGCTCTCGGGCGGGCAGATGCAACGCATGCTGCTCGCGCGCATCTTCATTCTGCGGCCCCAGGTGCTCATCGCCGACGAACCGACCTCGATGGTCGACGCGTGCAGCCGCGCGAGCATCCTCGACTACCTCATGAAGCTCAAAGAAGAGCTCTCGATGACGATCGTCTTCGTGACGCACGACATCGGACTCGCGTACTACGTGTCCGATTCGATCTTCATCATGCACCAGGGCAAGATCGTCGAGCAGGGGCCGCCGGATCGGGTCACGCAGTCGCCGTCGAGCGACGTGACGAAACAGCTGCTCGACGACATCCCGAACGTGCATCGCCCGTGGATCGAGCGCGTCGCCTGAACGAACGCTCGCGGAAAAAACGGTTGCTCCGCACGTCGCGCTCGCCGCACCGAGCGGCATTTTGCGACACTAGCTTTGGGGCTTCCGAGCTCTCATACTCGCATGAATCCTCATGGGACTTCTGGGCCGTGTGGAGCCCGGCACGGGCCACGAGCGATTCGGACCAGCCGATCGCGTGCGATTCCTCGCGCGGGCGGGGCGTATCCTCGACGCTGCGCGGCCCGAACGCAGCATCGTCCGGCTGACGGCGGAGCTCTTCGTCCCGAAGTTCGCGCTCGCGTGTCGTGTCGAGGTCGAGGAAGAAGAGGCCTCGGCGTTCGTCGACGAGGCAGGCGAGGTGCACCTTCAAGCTCGGCGCACCGGCGAGCCCGACGCCGCCGAGACGGACGTTTCCGACACCTTCGACGAGCTCCAGTCCCGGCTCACGTCGTCGCTCCTGAGCGCGCCGATTCCCGCGGCGGTGCCCGGCACGCTCACGGTCATCGTGCAGCGCGCGCTCGACCGAGAGGACGTGGTCGCCGTGCGCGACGTGGCCCGGCGCGTCGGAGCCGCGCTCGAGCGCCGGCGCCTCGTCGAGGAGGCGCGAACCGCGCGCCGTCACCACGACGAGCTCATCCTGCGCACGAGTCACGAGCTCCGCACGCCGCTCGCCTCGCTGTCGCTCCATTTGAGCGGTCTCCTGCGCGCCGCTCGCACGGGAAAGCTCGGCAATCTGGCTGAGCCGACGATCGAGAAGCTTGCGCGCGCCGACGCGCAGCTCGAGCGCGTGCTCGGCCACATCGCGCAGCTCGTGCGAAAGCCGCCCGTCGACCCGAGAGCGATTGAAATCTCGCGGACCGAGACGGATCTGGCCGCCGTGGTGCGCGACGTCGCCGAGCGCTGCTCCGCGAAGGCGGCGGGGCGCGGGTTCGCCCTGCGCCTGAGCGCGGACAGGCCGGTCATGGGGCGTTGGGACCGGGAGCTCGTCCAGCGCGCGCTCTCGAACCTCGTTACCTATTTGCTCGATTCTGCGCCGGCGGGTGAGCTCGAAATCGGCACGCACCGTTCTCGTGGCGGCGCACGCGCGCTCGTCAGGGTCCAGGGCTTCGGCATCCCCGCCGCCGATCAGGCCGAGCTCCTCAGGGGCGGGCCCGACGCGTCCACGCCGGATCGGCTGGGTCTGTTCATCGCGCGTCGCATCGTCGAGGCACATGGCGGGCGCATCCGCGTGAGGAGCTCGCGCGGCACGGGCACGGAGCTCGTGTTGTTCTTGCCGGGCACGGACGCTTGATGAACGACGTGCACGGTCGCTACGTCATGGTGGTCGACGACGACGACGAGATCCGCGAGGCGCTCGCGGACGTTCTCACGGACGAGGGATACGAAGTGGTCGGGGCTCGCGACGGCATGCAGGCGCTCGAGTATCTGCGCAAGGGGCGCCGGCCGAACGCGATTCTGCTCGATCTGTGGATGCCGGTCATGGACGGCTGGCAGCTTCGGCACGAGCTCTTGAGCGATTCGAAGCTTTCGGACATCCCGGTCATCGTGCTGACCGCGGTGCGGGACCAACGAGCACAGGGCCTCATGGTCGCGGACATCCTCACCAAGCCCGTTCAGCTCGAGCGCCTTCTGGGAGCGCTCGCGGCCACCACGAGGGGATCATGAACACCATGGAACATCCGAGATCTCGAAGTCGCGTGCTCGTCGTCGAGGACGACGACGAAACCCGTTCCGCCCTGAGCGACGCGCTCGAAGACCTCGGGCACCAGGTAAAGTCGGAGCCTTGTGCCGAGAGCGCGCTCACCGCTCTCGAGCACGAAGACGTCGACGCCGTGCTCACGGACGTACGCATGCCCGGTATGGGAGGCATCGAGCTTTGCCGGCGGCTGTCGGGCGATCGCCCGAACGTCCCCGTCGTCGTCATGACCGCCTACGGCGACGTGGACTCGGCCGTCGGCGCGCTGCGCGCCGGTGCGTTCGACTTCATCACCAAGCCGTTCTCGGTCGACGGCGTCGCCGAGGTCCTCGACAACGCCCTGGATCGCGGCCGCTCCGCTCCCCCCGTGCAGCGGCTGTCGTCGGCCGAGGTCGCCGACGACTCGTTCCACGGGCTCGTCGGCTCGAGCCCGGCGATGCGGGCGTTGCACCACCAGATCGGTCGCGCCGCCGCGACCGATTCGACGGTGCTCGTCACGGGCGAAAGCGGCACGGGCAAGGAGCTCGTCGCTCGCGCCATCCACCGCGCGAGCGACCGGAGCGGCGGACCCTTCGTCGCAGTCAGCTGCGCGGCGGTTCCGCACGAAATTCTCGAGGCCGAGCTGTTCGGTCACGAAAAGGGCGCGTTCACGGGCGCCGTACAGGCGCGCATCGGTCTCTTCGAGCAAGCGTCGGGAGGCACGCTCTTTCTCGACGAAATCGGCGACATGCCCATCGACTTGCAGCCGAAGCTCTTGCGCGTGCTCCAGGAGCGCCGCGTGCGTCCGCTCGGTGCCTCGCGCGAAGTTCTGCTCGACACGCGCATCGTCGCCGCGACGAACCGCGACCTCGAGCAAGCCGTGCGCTCGGGGCAGTTTCGCGAGGATCTACACTTTCGCATCAAGGTATTGCACCTGCACCTCCCGCCGCTCCGCGAACGGGAGCGCGACGTGCTCGAGCTCGCGCAGCACTTCCTGCCGCGCACGGGTGACCAGATGCCGTCGCTCACGCCCGAGGCCGAACAGCAACTCATCGGCTACGACTGGCCCGGCAACGTGCGCGAGCTCGAGAACGCGATGCGCGCCGCAGTCGCCCTGGCTTCCACGGGGCAAATCGGTCTCGAGGAATTGCCGACGACGGTGCGGACGCGTCGTGGTCCCACCGTTCCCGCGACGGAGCGCCCGACGACGCTCGAAGAGGTCGAGCGACGCCACATCGAGATCGTGCTGAAAGCCGTCGGCTGGAACAAGGCACGCGCCGCCCGCAAGCTCGGCATCGATCGCGCCACGCTCTACCGCAAACTGAGCCGGTTCGGCTTGGACCGCCCCGTCCGCAACGGCGCCCGATGAGTACGGCTCGGCGCGGTGGCGTCGAGCACTCTGCGTGAAGCCGTCCGGCGACCTTCGCCGTACGCTCGCGCGGGCCGTCCGCGCGAAGCCGCGCGTTCAGGTGGCTTCGGGGTGGGCGTCTTCGATGTCTCGCGGGCCCGGCGCGTCCCCGGCAGCTTCGGCGTAGGCGCGGAGCTTGCGATAGAGGGTCTTGCGGTCGAGGCCGAGGAAGCGCGACGCGAGGGCTTTGTTGCCTCCGACGGAGCGCAGTGTCTCGAGGATGTGCAGGCGCTCGAGCTCGTGGAGCGGGACGAGATCGTCGACCTCGTTCTTCGGCGGAGTCGTCGAGCCACCGATTTCGACGGGGAGGTCGGCGACCGTGATGTGGTCGTAGCGCGCGACCGCAAACGCGGCGAGGATGCAATGTTCGAGCTCGCGAACGTTGCCCGGCCACGAATAGGCGAGCAGAGCGCGCGCCGTGGCCGGCGTCATGCCGACGATGGGACGCGCCGGCTTTTTTGCGCGCTGGATGAAGTGTTGCGCCAGGAGCAAAATGTCCTTGCCGCGCTCGCGGAGCGGCGGAACACCGACGCGAATCACGTTGAGGCGGAAATACAGGTCTTGACGGAATCGCCCCTCGGAGACCTCTTTCTCGAGGTCGCGGCTGGTCGCCGCCATGACGCGCGCATCGAAGCGCACCTCTTCGCGTTGTCCCAAGGGGCGGACGGTGCGCTGCTGGAGCGCGCGAAGGAGCTTGGCTTGGAGCTCGAGTGGCATGTCGCCGATTTCATCGAGGAACACGGTGCCGCCGGACGCCTGCAGCAGGAGGCCCGTGCGATCGCCCGAGGCGCCCGTGAAGGCGCCGCGAGCGTGGCCGAAGAACTCGCTTTCCATGAGGTGCCGCGGAATCGCACTGCAGCTCACCGCGACGAACGGACCCGTGCCGTGTTGCGTGTGCAGGATGCGCGCGACAATCTCCTTACCGCTGCCGCTCTCGCCGCTGATGAGCACCGTCACGTCGGAGGCGCCGATGCGGCGAAGGCGATCACGCAGCCGTTCCATCGCCGGGCTCTGGCCGATGAGCTCGGGATGCGCGGCAGGGGGGGCAACGCCCTCACGCAGCCGTACGAGCTCGGCGCGAAGCTCGCCGAGCTCGGCGACTTCGGTCACACGTTGCACGACCGCCTCGGGATCGCCGCCGTCCGGCACGAAGTCGGAAGCCCCCGCTCGGATGGCGCGAATGGCATCCTGGAGCGACGGATCGGCCCCGAGGAGCACCACGTGATCGGCGCGCCGCGATTCCAAGATGGTCCTGCACAGCGCCACCTGATCGTGGGCGCGAGGCGCGACGACGGCTACGTCGAAGTGTTCGCCGCTCACGTCGGCGAGGGTCGCGACGCTGGCGAGATCGAAGCGCCGGCGTAGAGCCGATTCGACACGGGGTGAGAGCGCGCCGCGCTCGTCGACGACCAAAATTCGCGTTGCCACGTCCTAAGGGTCGCATCCGAAACACTTCGTCGCAACGATGAACGCGCCGTCACGCTTCAGCGGGCGAGAGCGGTCGCGATGCTCCGCGCACGGACAAAACCCTGCCAACGTCGGCACCGTCACATGTCGCAGAAAGCCCCGCGCCAACTGGCGCATTAGCGCAAAAAACCGCAATTCGTAGAGGTGTTTCGCATTGGCACGAAGCGTGCTTTTCGGGCCGGCGTGCTGGGTATCTCTGAATCGCTGATCACGTTCATCGACGGCGCGGGTGGCGCTCTCTCACAGGTTGAGTTTCGACTTCCGTCGGAGTGTCGAATTCTCGAGTCGCTCGTCGGAACGCTCGCGGCCGTCGGCGTGCAGATCCAACACATCCAGGTCCAGACTCGACGCGATCACGTCAATCACCGCCTCCGTGTAGCGGAATGCGACGGATCGGACGTGCCGCCCCCTCGGCGCCTGGAAGTGCAGCACGCTCTGCTCGGGCTCGTCGAGCGTGCGCTCGGGAACGCGCGAAGGCCGCTTGCGAAATCGCGGCGCCGGGTGCTCGCGTCGCCGGGCGGAGGGTTCTCCGAAGCCGCCGAACGACCCTGAGCGGTGCATTCCTGGGGGGCGTGCCGTAGGCTAGCGGGACGCCCAACGGAGGACCGTTCATGACGACGCAATCGAGCCACCTTGGTATTCGGGGGCCAGTCGCGTTGACCGACGTTTTGCCCGCTTCGCTCGTCCTCAGCACGCTGAGAGCTTTCAAACGAGGGGATTTCGAGGTCGGCCTGCCGCTCGAGTACACGGGCGTCGCCGGGGAAATCGCGTCCGAGCTGAACGCGGTCATCGATTTGAATCGGCGGCTCGCCGCGGAGCTCGCTCGAGTAAGCACCGTGGTGGGTAAAGAGGGCAAGCTCACTCAACGCGCGTCGCTCGGCGAGGTGCACGGTTCGTTCGCGTCGTGCGTGGGCGCGGTAAACGAGCTCATTACGGACCTCGTCCAGCCGACGACCGAGGTCGGCCGCGTGATCGGCGCCGTCGCGAGCGGCGATCTATCGCAGAAGATGACGGCGGACATCGAGGGCCGCCCGCTGCGGGGCGAGTTCTTGCGCACCGCCAAAGTCGTGAACGGCATGGTCGAGCAGCTGTCGTCGTTCGCGAGCGAGGTGACGCGCGTGGCGCGCGAGGTGGGCACCGAGGGCAAGCTCGGCGGTCAGGCGAAGGTGAAAGGGGTCGCCGGCACGTGGAAGGATCTCACGGACAACGTGAATCTTATGGCCGGCAATCTCACGGCCCAGGTGCGCAACATCGCCGAGGTGACGACGGCGGTCGCCAAGGGCGATCTCTCGAAGCAGATCACCGTCGACGTCAAAGGCGAAATCCTCGAGCTCAAGATCACGATCAACACGATGGTGGATCAGCTGAACTCGTTCGCCAGCGAAGTGACGCGCGTGGCGCGGGAGGTGGGAACGGAGGGGCAGCTCGGCGGCCAGGCCGGCGTGAAGGGCGTCGCGGGAACGTGGAAGGACCTCACCGACAGCGTGAATTCGATGGCGTCGAACCTCACCGCGCAGGTGCGCAACATCGCCGACGTGACGACCGCCGTCGCCAAGGGCGATCTCACGAAGAAGATCACCGTCAACGTACGCGGCGAAATTCTCGAGCTCAAGAACACCATCAACACGATGGTGGATCAGCTGAACTCGTTCGCGAGCGAGGTGACGCGCGTGGCGCGCGAGGTGGGGACGGAGGGCAAGCTCGGTGGCCAGGCGCAGGTGCCCGGTGTGAGCGGCGCCTGGGAAGCCTTGACCGATAGCGTGAACTTCATGGCGTCGAACCTCACGGCGCAAGTCCGCAACATCGCCGACGTGACGACCGCCGTCGCGACCGGCGATCTCTCGAAGAAGATCACGGTCGACGTCCGCGGTGAAATCCTCGAGCTCAAGAACACCATCAACACGATGGTGGATCAGCTGAACTCGTTCGCGAGCGAGGTGACGCGCGTGGCGCGCGAAGTGGGCACGGAAGGCAAGCTCGGCGGTCAGGCGCAGGTCCCGGGCGTGGCCGGAACGTGGAAGGACTTGACGGACAGCGTGAACTCGATGGCGTCGAACCTCACCGACCAGGTGCGGAACATCGCCGCCGTCACGACGGCCGTCGCGCGCGGCGATCTCTCGAAGAAGATCACCGTCGACGTGAAGGGCGAGATCCTCGAGCTCAAGAACACCATCAACACGATGGTGGATCAGCTGAACTCGTTCGCGAGCGAAGTGACGCGCGTGGCGCGCGAGGTCGGAACGGAGGGCAAGCTCGGCGGCCAGGCCCAGGTCCCCGGCGTGAGCGGTACCTGGGAGGATCTCACCGACGGCGTGAACTTCATGGCGTCGAACCTCACCGATCAGGTGAGAAATATCGCGGACGTGACGACGGCCGTGGCGCGCGGCGATCTCTCGCGCAAGATCACCGTCGACGTTCGCGGCGAGATCCTCCAGCTCAAGAACACCATCAACACGATGGTGGATCAGCTGAACGCGCTCGCGAGCGAGGTCACGCGCGTCGGTCGCGAAGTGGGTACCGAAGGGCGACTCGGCGGCCAGGCTTACGTGAAGGGCGTCGCCGGGACCTGGAAAGAGCTCACTGAAAGCGTGAACTCGATGGCGTCGAACCTCACCGATCAGGTGAGGAACATCGCCGAGGTCACGACCGCCGTGGCGCGCGGCGACCTCTCGAAGAAGATCACGGTGGACGTGAAGGGGGAGATCCTCGAGCTCAAGAACACCATCAACACGATGGTGGATCAGCTGAACGCGTTCGCGAGCGAAGCCACGCGCATCGCTCGTGAGGTCGGCACGGAGGGCAAGCTCGGCGGACAGGCGCAGGTCCCTGGCGTCGCCGGCACGTGGAAAGACCTCACCGACAACGTGAACTCGATGGCGTCGAACCTCACGAACCAGGTGCGCGGCATCGCGAAGGTGGTCACGGCGGTCGCGCGCGGCGATCTCACGCGCAAGTTGGCGATGGAGGCCAGCGGTGAAATCGCCGAGCTCGCCGAGACCATCAACAGCATGACCGACACGCTCGCGATCTTCTCCGAGCAGGTCATCACGGTGGCGCGGGAAGTCGGCGTCGAAGGCAAGCTCGGTGGCCAGGCGCGCGTGCCCGGCGCAGACGGAACGTGGCGTGACCTCACGGACAACGTCAATCAGCTCGCCGCGAACCTCACGACGCAGGTGCGCGCGATCGGCGACGTGGCGACGGCGGTGACCAAGGGCGATCTCACGCGCTCGATCACGGTCGAGGCGTCGGGGGAGGTGGCGGCGCTCAAAGACAACGTCAACGAGATGATCCGCAATCTCAAGGACACGACGCAGAAGACGACCGAGCAGGATTGGCTGAAGACCAACCTCGCGCGGTTCACGCGCATGCTGCAGGGGCAGCGCGACCTCGTCGCCGTCGGCCAGCAGATCCTCTCCGAGCTCGCTCCGCTCGTGAGCGCGCAGCACGGGCTCATCTACGTTACGGGTAGCGAAGACGGCGTGCCGCGCTTGAAGCTGCTCGCGAGCTACGCCGCAACGGACGACGTGCGGCAGAGCTTCGCGCTCGGTGAGGGCCTGGTCGGCCAGTGCGCGCGAGAGAAACGCAAGATTCTGCTCGCCGACGTGCCGGTGGATCACGTTCGGGTGACCTCGGGGCTCGGCGAAAGCGCTCCGCGCAGTCTCCTGATCCTGCCCGTGTTGTTCGAGGGGCAGGTGAACGCGGTCATCGAGCTCGCGTCGTTCGACAAGCCGAGCGACATTCACCAGGTCTTCGTCGATCAGCTGACGGAAAGCATCGGCATCGTGGTGAACACGATTTCGGCCAGCATGCGGACCGAGGCGTTGCTCCAGCAGTCGCAGCTGCTCACGCAAGAGCTCCAGAGCCAGCAGGAGGAGCTGCGTCAGACCAACGAACGCCTGGAGCGACAGGCCGGGACGCTGCGCGAATCGGAAGAGCGCCTGAAGTTCCAGCAGGAAGAGCTGCAGCAAACCAACGAGGAGCTCGAGGAAAAAGCGAAACTCCTCGAAATCAAGAATCGAGAGATCGAATACGCGAAGAGCGAGATCGAGGAGAAGGCCGAGCAGCTCGCGCTGACCTCGAAATACAAGTCCGAGTTCCTGGCGAACATGTCGCACGAGCTCCGAACGCCGCTCAACAGCCTGCTCATTCTCTCCAAGATGTTGTCCGAGAACGTCGAGGGGAACCTGACGCCGAAGCAGGTCGGATTCTCGACGACGATCCACGCGTCGGGCACGGATCTGCTCGCGCTCATCAACGACATCCTCGACCTCTCGAAGATCGAGTCGGGGACGATCGCCGTCGAGCCGAGCGAGGTGCGGCTCGGGGATCTGCGCGACTACGTCGAGCAGAACTTTCGCCACGTGGCGCAGCAGAAGGGTCTCGATTTCTCGGTCGAGCTCCAACCGGGCGTTCCGATCTCGGTGGTTACGGACGCCAAGCGCTTGCAGCAAATTCTGAAGAACCTGCTCTCGAACGCCTTCAAGTTCACCGAGCAAGGTCACGTCACCATGGACGTGAAGCTCGCGAGCTACGGCTGGAGCCGCGGGCACGAAATCCTGAATCAGGCGGACGCCGTCATCGCGTTCAGCGTGACGGACACCGGCATCGGCATACCCGAGGAGAAGCAACGCATCATCTTCGAGGCGTTCCAGCAGGCGGACGGTACGACCAGCCGGCGTTACGGCGGCACCGGCCTCGGCCTCTCGATCAGCCGGGAAATCGCTCGGCTCCTCGGCGGAGAGATCCGCGTGGTGAGCGTGCCCAATACCGGCAGCACGTTCACGTTCTACCTCGCTCGACACTACGTCGCCGCGCCGCAAACCGTTGCGCCGCGAGCGCTCGCGCGGGCGCCGCTGCCGCGTCCGGCCGTTCCCGCCGAGCCCGCCGGCTCGATCGAGCTCGGAGCGCCGCCGTCGTCGGTGCCGAAACCGGCTCCCGACGATCGCGAGACCATCGAGTCCGGCGACCCCGTCCTGCTCATCGTCGAGGACGACGTGCGGTTTTCGCGAATTCTCCTCGACGCGGCGCACGCGCAGGGTCTCAAGGGCGTCATCTCGTCGGAAGGCGGCGCGGGCTTGAGCCTCGCGCAAAAGCTCAAACCTTCGGGCATCGCTCTCGATTTGCGCCTGCCCGATCTGGAAGGGTGGGCGGTGCTCGATCGACTCAAGCATCATCCGGCGACGCGACACATCCCCGTGGCGGTGTTTTCGGCCGACGATCACCGCCACCGCGCCTTGCGCATGGGCGCCGTCTCCTTCGTGTTGAAACCCGCGACGCTCGAGGGCGTGAACGGCGCGATCGAAACCATGGCGCGCTTCGCGGACGCCGAACCGAGGAGACTCCTCGTCGTCGAAGACGACGCTCGCCAGCGCGAGACCATCGTCGAGCTCGTCGGCGGCGAAGGCGTGCTGACGACGGCCGTCGGAAGCGCGGCCGAGGCGCTCGCGGCGCTCGAGGTCGAGGACTACCATTGTATGGTCCTCGACCTCGGCTTGCCCGACATGAAGGGCATCGAGTTTCTCGCACAGTTGAGGCAGCGAGGCGATCGGAGCGAGCTGCCCGTGATCGTCTACACGGGCCGCGACCTGTCGGCGAAGGAAGAAACCGAGCTCAAGAAGTTCGTCGAAGCCATCATCGTCAAGGACGTGCGCTCCCCCGAGCGACTGCTCTACGAGACGTCGCTCTACCTGCACCGCACGCAGGCGACCTTGTCGGAGACCCAGCGCCGCGTGCTTGACGAGCTCGAGCGCACCGTGCCGGCGCTCGCGTCGTCGAAGATTCTCGTCGTCGACGACGACGTGCGGAACATCTTCGCCATCACGAGCGTGCTGGAACGCCACGGCGCTAACGTCGTCTTCGCCGAAAACGGGCGGGACGGCCTCGAGCTCTTGGAGAAGACGCCGAACGTACGAGCCGTGCTGATGGACATCATGATGCCCGAGATGGATGGGTACGAAGTGATCCGCCGAATTCGCGCCGAGCCGCGCTACGCCGGCTTGCCGGTGATCGCCGTCACCGCCAAAGCGATGCAAACGGACCGCGAGAAATGCATCGAGGCCGGCGCAACCGACTACATCGCGAAGCCGGTCGACGTGGAGCACCTCCTGTCGATCTTGCGCGTCTGGATGGAGAACTGATCGTGGCGCCGCGGGGTGACGCGAGCGGGGGGCTCTTTCACACGGTTCCGCTGTACCGCGCGCTCCGCCACGAGGTCGTGCCGCTGCTCAAGACCTGGCCCTCGGTGAAGGTGTGGCACGCCGGGATCGGAGACGGCAGCGAGGTTTACGCGACGACGATCGTCCTGCGCGAAGAGGGAGTGCTCGAGCGTTCCACGATCTGGGCGACCGACCCGGATCCGGAGCGCGTCGTGGCCGCTCGTTCGGGAACGTTTTCCGCGACGCTGCTCGCGAGCGCAGGCATGGACTACGCCGCGAGCGGCGGCAAACAAGTGCTCGAAGAGTACGCAACGCTGCATGGCGATCGCCTGGAGATGCGATCGCTGCTCGCCGAGCGCGTCGCGTTCTCCGAGCACGATGCGGGCAAGGACGGCAGCTTCAACGAGTTTCAGCTCGTCATCTACCGTCTCGGTGCGTCGCGGCCGGGTTTCGGCTCGCGCCAGCGGGCCCTCCGGCTCGTCGACGCGAGCCTCTGCCGTTTCGGTGTTTTGATGCTCGCGGACGGCGCGCGCCTCGAGGCCGAGACCATGCGCCCTCGCTACGAGAATTTGCTCCGGGGAAGCCCGGTATGGAGAAAACTCGCATGAGCTCCGAGCCCCCGCCGCCACGTTTCGAGACATCGACCGAGCGCGTCGACGTCCTGGTCGTCGACGACCGCGCCGAGGACCTGATCGTTCTTTCGACGATTCTCGACGGCCCGCTCTACAACATCGTGACCGCGCGTTCCGGACCGGAAGCGCTCAAGCGACTACTCGAGCAGGATTTCGCCGTGATCCTGGTCGACGTGTTCATGCCGACGATGGACGGCTTCGAGCTCGCAGCGCTCATCAAAAAGCGCGAACGCAGCCGCGACACACCGCTGATTTTTCTCACGGCCGCCGGTTCCGAGGTGGGGAGGATCTACCAGGGGTACGCGCTCGGCGCCGTGGACTACCTGCCGAAGCCGGTCGACCCGGACGTCGTGCGCGCCAAGGTCGCGATTTTCGCCGAGCTCTTTCGCCGGGCGAAACGTCTGGATGCGCAAGGCAAGGCGCTCCGCGAAGCGGAGCGACGCGAGCGCGACCTGCAGATCAGCGAGCTCAAGCTCGCCGCCGAGCGACGTTTCACGAACCTGGCCGAGGCCATCCCGCAAATCGTGTGGACCGCCAACGGGCGCGGGGAGCTCCAATACGCGAATCGCCGCTTCGTCGAGTACACGGGTATGGACCTCGAGAAGGCGCACGGCGACGGCTGGCGCGCCGCCGTGCACCCCGAAGACGCCGCGTCGAGCCTTGCAGGCTGGCGCGAGGCGGTGGAGCGCGGCTCGCCTTACGAGGGCGAGTTCCGGCTCTTGCGCGGGAGCGATGGCGCGTACCGCTGGCACATCAGCCGCGCAGTGCCCGAGCGCACCGCGGACGGGACGATCGTCGCGTGGCTCGGCACACACACCGATTTCGAGGATCTCAAGCAAGCGATCCAGGCGCGCGACGAGTTCTTGTCGATCGCGTCGCACGAGCTCCGAACGCCGCTCACGGCCCTGAAGCTCAGGCTGCAGGCGCTGCTCTACGCCAAGGGCCTCGACGAGAAGCTCGAAAGGAAGCTCGAAAGCGCCGCGCGCCAGACGCAGCGCCTCGAACGGCTGATCGACAACCTGCTCGACATCTCACGCATGACGACCGGCCACCTCGAGCTCGAGCCGGAGCCGCTCGATTTGGCCGAGGTGGGGCACGAGGTCGTCGAGCGGCTCCGCGAAGAAGCGTCGTCGCTCGGCTCGCTGATCCAGTTCGAAGCGGCGTCGCGTGCGAGCGGGCAATGGGATCGGCTGCGCGTCGAGCAGGTCGTGACGAACCTTCTGACGAACGCCATGAAGTACGGCGAGGGCAAGCCGATCATGGTGCGAGTCAGCGAAGACGAGCAAAACGCCGAGCTCAGCGTGCGCGATCGCGGTATCGGTATCGCCCCAGAAGACGTCGAACGCATCTTTCACCAGTTCGAACGAGCCGCCAACCGCCGCGCCGCGGGCGGTCTCGGCATGGGGCTCTACATCGCGCGTCAGATCGTGGAGGCGCACGGTGGACACATCGAGGTCGAGAGCAAGCCCGGCGAGGGCTCGCTTTTTCGCGTGCGGCTGCCGAAGTAGCGATTCGAGGCCGAGGCTATGCCTCGACCGGGCACGTGGCGCGCAACGCGTCGATCAGCGCCTGGAGCTCGAAGGGCTTTCTGAGCCGAGCAGCCGCTCCGAGTGAACGTGCTTGGGAGTCGATGTCCGGAATGCCGGACATGACGACCACCGGAATACCGGCGTGCCGGGGGTTCGCCATTCGCGCACGACAAAAACCCCAGCCGTCGAGGACGGGCGTGATGAGATCCAGCAGGATGGCGTCCGGGCTTCGGGGCGACGAGTCGAGGAGCTTCAGCGCCTCGGCGCCGTTCGCCGCCTCCTCCACTTCGTAACCGAGCTCCCCGAGCACTTCGGCGATTTCGGCCCTACAGATCCCATCGTTCTCCACGACCAAAACACGGGGCATCATACTTTCTCCTGACCCACCTTCTCCTGGCCCACTGGTAACAATTTTCTCAAGAGGTTCACGAGCATCGTGAAATGGAACGGCTTGGCGAGCGCGCCCGCGAAGCCGTAACGCTCGAAGTCGCCGAGCACGGGGCTGTCGCTGTAGCCACTCGCAGCGATGGCTCGCACGTCGGGATCGAGGGCCTTCAAGCGTTCGAGCGCGTCGAGTCCGCCCATGCCGCCGCGCACCGTGAGGTCGAGGATGACGGCGTCGAACGGATCGCCGGAGAGCCGCGCGCGGTCGAACTCGATGACGGCTTGGGCGCCGTCGTGCGCCTGCTCGACACGGTAACCCACGTCCGTGAGGCAGAGCGCGATAATCCGCCGTAACGCGGACTCGTCGTCCATCACCAGAATGCGCCCGCTGCGATCCGCCGCGCACGGGGGCCGCTCGCTGCGTCTCTGCGGCGCGTCGCCGTGCACGGCGGGCAGCAGCACGAAGAACGTCGCGCCGTTGCCGATCGACGATTCGGCGCGCAGCTTGCCGCCGTGCCGGCCGACGATCGAGTACGAGCTCGCGAGCCCGAGGCCGCTGGCCGTCGGCTTCGTCGTGAAGAACGGGTCGAAGATACGCTCGAGGTGGGCGGCGTCGATGCCGGGGCCTTCGTCACGAAACGACACCTCGACGAAGGGTCCCGCGAGGAGGACGGAATCCCCGTCGCCGACGCGGACGTTGCGCGCCCGCACGTGGAGCGCGCCGTGGCCCCGCATGGCGTCGCGCGCGTTCAGCACCAGATTCGTGAACACTTGGGAGAGCTGCGTTTCGTCGGCGAGCACGGGGCGCAAGCCCTCCTCGAAGTCGAAGCGCGCTGCGATCGAGGAGCCGCGCAGCGAGGTGCCGACGACACGCTCGATGAGCGGAACGAGCTCGAGGCGCCGGCGGGCCGGAGCGCCGCCCTTGGCGAAGGCAGCGAGCTGCGCCGTGAGTCCGCTCGCGCGCTCGCCGGCTTGCACGAGGTCGTCGAGGAGGCCTTCGCGCAGCGGTGCGTTTCCGCCCGCCTGGCGCGCGAGCGACGCGCAGTTGAGCATAATGGCGAGCGAATTGTTGAAATCGTGGGCGATGCCGGCCGCGAGAGTCGCGAGCGAATCGAGGCGCTGCGCGCGCAGCCGCTCGCGATCGGCGTTCCGGCGTTCGGTGCCGTCGTAGAGCGCGATTACGACGCCGCGAGGCCGTGCGTCGCCGTCGAAGAGCGGCGCGGCGCTGCCCTCCACGGGCAGCGGCTCGCCGTCGGCGCGCACGAGCGTGGCGCCGCTCGGGAAATCGACGCAGCTCCGCTGGCGCAGCGCTTCCTCGACGGGAAGCGACTCGCGGCCGTTTTCGTCGGTCAGTCGAAAGGCGGGGCCGAGCGCGTGGCCTTCCGCGAAGCCGGTGAGCGTCGTCGCGAGCGGGTTCGCATAACGGAGCGAACCGGACTCGTCCGTGGCGAGTACGGCGACGCCGATGTTGCGCAAGAGGTTCGAGAGCCACTCGCCGTGCGTTCGCAGGCTTTGGTCCCGGCGGCGCCGCGCGAGGGCCATTTCGATGCTCGCCTGGAGCGCTCGGCCGTCCACGGGCTTGAGCACGTAGCCGTAGGCCGCCGTCTGCGTGGCGCGCTCGAGGATGCTTCCTTCGCTGTGGCCGGTGACGTAAATCGCTCCGATGTCGAGGTTGTTCTGCAGGCGCTCGGCGAGCATGATGCCGTCGAGATCGCCGCGGAGCTTCACGTCGACGAGCGCGAGGTCGGGATGGAGCTCCTCGGCGTCGGTGAGCGCGGCCTCCCCCGAAAGCGAGATGCCGACCACGGAGTGTCCCGTGTCGCGCACGAGCGCTGCGATTTCTTCCGCGCTGACGCGCTCGTCCTCGACAATCAGGATGTTGGCCAAACGCGCGACTCCTCGGGGTTCGAGAACCGTAAGCAGAAGTCGGTACCGTTCCCCTCGTTCGAGCCGCACGTAAGCTCGCCGGAAAGCTGTTCGGCGAGCAGGCGCACGAGCGCGAGTCCGAGACCCGCGGATGCTTCCGTCGCGTCGGCCGGCATGCCGATGCCGTCGTCCGTCACGCGCAAGAGCACGTCGTTCGAGCCCGCGCCTCGCCCCAACGTGACGCGGACGTGCCCGCGACGGTCGCCGGGAAACGCATGAGCCAGCGCGTTGTGGACGAGCTCGCTCACGCACAGCGCGGCTGCCGCCATTTCGGAGACCGGGAGCGCGACGCCACCCGTCTCGAGCTCGACCCGAACGCGTCCGTGCGTGGCGCGCGCGCGCTCGGCCTCGCGCAGCACCTCCTCGAGATACGTACGGAGCTCGGTCGCTCCGGGGCTCCCCGTCTCGGTGCGCCACGCGACGGCGTGGAGGAGCGCGATCACGCGAACGCGATTGCGACTCGCTTGAAACAGCCGCGCCGCTTGCTCGTCGCTCGTCTTGCGCATGGCCATGCCGAGCAGGGCGTGAACGAGGCTGAAATCGTTGACCACACGATGACGAACTGACGAGAGTGCCGTTTCAACCACGCAAGGTTCAGTATGCGGACACCCGAGCCGCTAGCAAGACGAGTCGCACGTCTGTCGCGAAGCTCCTCGTAGGCATTTCTTCCGCGTTGCAGAACGCCACGGTGCTGCTATCCCGCGTGTCCGGATTCTGTCAGAGATGAGTAAGCGAACGTCGCAGGGTGTACGCGTCACGAAGAAGAACGGTCTCGGCACCGACGTCATCGAGATCGTCGGCGCGCGCGAGCACAACCTCGACATCGAGCGGCTCGTGCTTCCCAAGCACCGTCTCGTGGTGTTCACGGGACCGAGCGGCTCGGGCAAGTCGAGCCTCGCGTTCGACACGCTCTACGCCGAAGGGCAGCGCCGTTACGTCGAGTCGCTGTCGGCGTACGCGCGGCAGTTTCTCGGGCGCCTCGATCGGCCGGCGGTCGAGCGCTTGCGCGGCTTGAGCCCCACGATTGCCATCGAGCAGAAGACCGCGTCGTCGAATCCGCGCTCGACGGTCGGAACGATCACCGAGATCCACGACTACCTGCGCGTGCTCTGGGCGCGCGCGGGCCGGCAGCACTGCGTGGCCTGCGGGAAAGAGGTGCGCGGTCGCAGTCCCGACGAAGTCGTGCGCGATCTGTTCGTGCTGCCCGCCGGTACGCGCGCGCTCGTGTTCGCTCCCGTCGTGACGCACCGCAAGGGTGAATTCCGGGAGGTGTTCGCCGAGCTCGCGAGCCGCGGTTTCGTGCGCGCACGAGTCGACGGCGAGATTGTTCGGCTCGACGCGCCGCCGGCGCTCGACAAGAAGCGCAAGCATACCGTCGAGCTCGTCGTCGATCGTGTCACCATCGACGCGAAGAGTCGCGGGCGTATCGCCGAAGCCGTGGAGCTCGGCTTGCGCGAGGGCAGCGGCGTGATCCGCGTGGAAGCGGAAGGGCGCGAGGCGCTCGTCTTTTCGGCGTCTCGCTCGTGCTGCGGCGCAAGCTACCCGGAGCTGTCTCCGCAGAGCTTTTCGTTCAACTCGCCGCTCGGTATGTGCGGCGCGTGCAACGGGCTCGGGACGCGCATGGAGATTGCTCCGGATCTCGTCGTGCCGAACCCGAAGCTCTCGATTCGCGCGGGCGCCATCGCGCCCTGGGCCACGTCGGTCGAGCGTGGGGAGGGCTGGACGTTCCGCACCATCGAGGCGCTCGCGAAGGCGACCGGAGTCGACCTCGACGTGCCGTTTTCGAAGCTCGGCAAGAAGCTTCGGGACCAGGTTCTGTACGGCGTCGAAGGCAAGAAGATTCAGGTGACCTGGGGCCACGAGGGGAGCGAAAGCCACGGAAGCTGGGGCATGCGTTACCGCGGCGTGATCCCGACGCTCATGCGCCGCTATCGCGAGACGTCGTCGGAGCGCATGCGCGAGCAGTACCGGCGCTACATGCGCGAATCGTCCTGCGATGGGTGCGCCGGAAGGCGTTTGCGGCCCGAGAGCCTCGGGGTGCGCGTCGGTCAGCGCGGCATCGCGGAGATTCAGTCGTTGTCCGTGCGCGGCGCTTCGGAGTGGTTCAACTCGCTCGATCTCGGCGGAGCCGCGGCGGCCATCGCCGAAGCGCCGCTGCGCGAAATAAGGAGCCGGCTCGAATTTTTGCTCAACGTCGGGCTCGATTACCTGACGCTGGACCGCGGCGGGCCGACGCTTTCCGGCGGTGAAGCTCAACGCATTCGTCTGGCGAGCCAGCTCGGCAGCGAGCTCTCGGGCGTGATGTACGTGCTCGACGAGCCGAGCATCGGTTTGCACGCGCGCGACAACCAGCGCCTCATCAAAACGCTGCGCCGTTTGACCGATCTCGGGAACTCGGTGCTCGTCGTCGAGCACGACGAGGACACGATTCGCGCCGCGGATCACGTCGCCGACTTCGGTCCCGGCGCGGGTCATCTGGGCGGCAAGGTGGTGTTCACGGGATCCGCGAAGGCGCTCGAAAAAGCCCGGGGCAGTCTCACGGCGGATTATCTTTCGGGACGGCGACGCATCGAGGTGCCGAAGTCGCGGCGCAGCGCACGAGGCAAGCTCGTCGTGCGAGGCGCTCGGGCGAACAACCTGAAGGGCATCGACGTGACGTTCCCGCTCGGCTGCTTCGTCGCCGTCACGGGCCCGAGCGGCGCCGGCAAGAGCTCGCTCGTCGACGGCATCCTGTTGCCGGCGCTCGCGTCGCGGCTGCACGGAGCCACCGATCCCGTGGGCGAGCATCGCGGCATCGACGGGCTCGACGGCATCGACAAAGTGATCGCCATCGACCAGCGCCCCATCGGTCGCACTCCGCGCTCGAACCCGGGCACGTACACCAAAGCCTTCGACGAGGTTCGCTCCGTCTTCGCCGAGCTGCCCGACGCCCGCTTGCGCGGATGGGACGCGGGACGCTTCAGTTTCAACGTGAAGGGCGGGCGGTGCGAAGCTTGCGAGGGAGACGGCGTCGTGCGGGTCGAGATGCACTTTTTGAGCGACGTGTACGTGATGTGCGAGGTATGCGCCGGCAAGCGGTACGGCGCCGAAACGCTCGGCGTGAAGTACCGCGAAAAGAGCATTGCCGACGTGCTCGAGACGGACATCGACGGGTGCCTCGAGCTCTTTGGCGCTCACCCCTCGATCGTGCGCACCCTGCGGACGCTCTCGGAGGTCGGGCTCGGCTACGTGAAGCTCGGCCAACCCGCTCCGACGCTCTCGGGCGGCGAGGCTCAGCGCATCAAGCTTTCGCGCGAGCTCGCGCGCGCGCAGACGGGCCGCACCCTTTACGTGTTCGACGAACCGACGACGGGGCTCCACTTCGAGGACGTCCGGCGGCTGCTCGAGGTGCTCGAGCGGCTCGTTCGAGCGGGCAACACCGTGGTCGTCGTCGAACACAACCTCGACGTCGTCAAGTGCGCCGATCACGTCATCGATCTCGGTCCCGGCGGCGGCGACGAGGGCGGGCGCGTCGTCGCCGTCGGCACGCCCGAAGCCGTCGCCAAGAACGAACGCAGCGTCACCGGTCCGTACCTGAAGCCGCTCCTCCGCCGCTTCGCTTGACGGCCGAGAGCGCGCGAGAGCGAAACATCCGCTCGCGCTGCGGTTCCTCTCGCACCTCTGCACACGTGGACTGACCTCTACGCGATGCGCCAAGCGGTTGAACCTCTACGCAGCGCGCCAACACGTAATCGAAAACTTCTTTCGAAATGACGAGAGTGAGTCGAAGCGATCGTGTTAGTTTGAAAACTTGTCCGTCATGCCCGGATGATGCGCACGCATGCGTTGCTTGCGGCGCTCTTCTCGCTGCTGCCCCCGTCGGCGGCCGCCGCACCACCCGTGCGCGTCGAGATTGCGCCGGCGGTGTCGCTCGAGCAACCCGAGTCGCCGCTTTCCGCGAGAAGAGCGGCGGATCGCGCGCTCATCGCGTTCCACTACGCTCCCATCCACTACCAGGAGGTCGATCGGACGGGTGGAAATGGGCTCGAAGGCCGCGCCGACTACGTCACGCGCGTGAACTTCGACGGCGATTGGGATTCGCGAAACAACTGGGAAAATGCCGCGCGTTATCCGTTGCCCGGGGCCGCCTACCACGCCGTGATCGAAACGCCGACGCATTGGTTCGTGACCGTGATGTTCTTCCACCCGCGTGATTGGGCGGCGTCGCTGTTCGATACGGAGCACGAGAACGATTCCGAGGGGGTCCTGCTCGCGGTGCGTCGCGATGGCTCGATGTTCGGACGTCTCGAAGCAGGCGTTACCGTGGTGCACTCCGATTTCTACTCGTTCGTTCCCTCGCGCGGGCGCTGGTCGGCGGGGTTCGAATCGGTCGACGGCGTCCTCGAGCTCGACGCTCGCAGCGGGAGGCCCATGACGACGCAGGAAGCGCGCGGTCACGCGCTTCGGGCCCGGAAGGCGGGCGCTCATTTCGACGGCATCGTGTACCATCCGTCCCTCGCACCGAGCGAGATGCCGGCGGAGGGCCATCGAACGGCGTCGTACGTGCTCATCGACCTCTTCGAGGCGGGAGGGCTATGGGAACGCCGCGACGACCCGAAGCTCTTCGCCAAGCACGGGTCGTTCGCGGGCGACCGCGGCGGCCGTTGCGGCTCCGGGGGCATCCTGTGCACGCTCAACGCGGCGAACGCGCCGTGGGGCTGGGACGACGGCGACGACGGCTCGGTGGAGCGGGGGAGTATCGCCGGCGATCC
>DASUTR010000070.1:0-16464 GCA_036374535.1 Polyangiaceae bacterium | reverse complement strand
GTCGTCCTGTTCATGGCGCTCTACGCGCTCGGGGCGTTGCTGTACCCGGGTGGGTTCAGCGTCGTTCGGAACTATTTCTGCGACCTCCTGCACCCGATAGCTCCGAGCGGCGTCCCGAATCCGGGACGCGACTTCGCGCTCGCCGCGATGGTGTTGATCGTGCCGACGCTCGCGCTCTTCTGGCACGTCGTCGTAGCGCTTTTTCCCGAAGAGCGCGTCTACGTGCTCGTCACGCGTATCGCGGGTTCGGTGTCCGCGCTCGCGACGCTGCTCTTGTTGACGCCGTTCCACGACGCCGCGGTCGAAATCGGTGGCGGCTTCGGGCTCGTGGCCTTCGCTGCCGTGCTGTTCGCGCTGCCTCGCGCTCGGCACGGGCTACTCTTCGCGGGCGGAGTCAGCGCGGCTCTGGTGAGCTCGGCGTGCTTTTTCGTCTGGCGGACCGGCGTCGCGGGCGGTGCGCTCGCCCCGCTCCAAAAGCTCGCGTTCGCGCTATTTCTCGGCTGGATCTTCGTCGCGTCGCTCGCCGCTTCGCGCGCCGTCAGCGATCGGGCTCGATCGTGAGCTCGGTGACGCGGCCGCATTTCACGACCACGGAGCGACCGGGCTCGAGGAACTCGTTGAAACCGCGGCCGAGGCGCACGAAGCGAATGCCGCAGCTCGTGAGCAGGTACTGGTTCGTCTCGCCGTAGTCTTTGCCGTGGACGAAGACGCGCGCCGAAGCGCTCGAACGAACGAGCAAGGCGGCGCGATCGCCGGGAAGCTTTTCGAGATCGAAGGCCGGTGGGGGAACGGCAGCCGGCGGGGTCGGGGCCGCGGTTTCAGCTGGCGGGGCGACACTGGCGCTCGGTTCCGGCACGGGTTTCGGGAGTGAATCCGCTGGGGCGCTCGCGGGCGCTTCCGCGCTCGGCGGCGGTGCGGCCGAGGGTTCCACGTTGCCGGGAGCCGGCTCGACGACTTGCGGTGCGGGCGCCGGTTCCGGCGGCTTTTCCGGCGCGTTCGAGCGCGTGAGGAGGAAGACGCCGCCCCCGACGCCCGCCGCGAGCGCGACGAACCCGACGAGCGCGAGCAAGAGACCCGAGCCGCCTCCCTTCTTCTGCTTGCCGAGCGGTTCGGAGGGTACGGGTACTTCCGGATGAACGTCCGCCGGACGAACGGGTCGGGGCAGCGATTCAGCGGGCGGCGGAGCCTGCATCGGAAAGCCGCGTGAGGTCTCGTGGACGGACGGCCCGCCGTACGGCGAGAACGGCGCAGGGGCAGGGGGCTCGGCGACGGCCACCGGCGCAGCCGGTTCGGGCGGATCCACCGTGGCCGGGTTCATGACGGCGGGCGGAGGTGACGACGGCGCCGCGAGCTCCGGCGGCGGGCCGACGACGGGTGCGGGGGGCGAAGCCGCGAAGCGCGCCGATGGCGGTGGCGGCGGACCGGCGACGGGGGCGGAGAACGGCGTCGCGGCCGGCGAGGACTTCGCCGGTGGCTCGAGCACGCGCGGGGGAACCGGCGGCGACATCACGAGGGTTCCGCCGAGGCCCGTTGCTTGCGGGCGCGGTGGAAGCGCCACGGTGCCCGCGAAGGCCGCGGGCGTCGTCACGGGAGCCACCGGTGGCGGACGCGGCGCGGGCGGCGCGTCGGGCGCTTCGGCGATGACGGGCGGCGGGCCTTCCGGGGGGAACATCAAGGGAGGCCCGTCGTCGGCGATCGTCGGCGGTCTCGGCGGCGCCGTGACGGCGTCGGACATCGAAGCGGGCGGCACGGTGATCGCGTCGAGGGGCGGCACCGTAACCGCTTCGGAATCGGCGAGCGGAAACGGCGTGAGGAGTCGCGCTGCTTCCTGGTCGCGCTGCTGCGCGAACGCTTCTACTTCGGAGCGCTCGTACACGGTCGTCGTGTCGTCGTGCTCGTCGCGCTGCGGAGCGACGGGCATGGGCAACGGGGGACGCGAGGGCGGGCGGTTCGCCGGCGGCTCGGGCGTCTTGTCCGGCGGCGGCGCGAGGGACGCTTCGGTTCCTTCGAGCCCCAGCCCGTATTCGCTCGGTCGCTCTTCTCGCACCCCGCCCGTTTCGGCGTCGACGGTGACCGGGCGCGTTCCCGCTTCGGGCGGCGCTTCTTCGCCGAGCGTCTCTGACAAGAGACCGGCCACGTCGGTGCGCTCGCTCGGTAGAGGCAGCACCACCGATTCGATCGTGAGGTTCGGCCCCGGCACGGCAAGCGCCGGCATCGACGACTCCGAACTCTTCTTGTCGGGCGCCCCGGTCGGCGTGCGCGCGTCGGGCGGTGAGCCCGAGCCCGCCTGCTCGACGTGCGCTCGACATGCCTCGATCCACAGCGTGAGCGCCGGACTCGACGGTCCCGTCACCTTCACGCCGAAGCCCGGTGGCGCGCTCGCGACCGAGCCCGAACCGAACGCGAATCGTCGCACGACCTTGCCGAGGAGCCTCACGCGCTCGTCGCGCTCGGGGGGGCGGAGCTCGACCTCGACGTCGTCGCTTTCGCACGGCAAGAGGCTGCGCACGTAGAGACCGCCGGGGCTCACGTCGTAGCTGAAGCCGTAGTCGTCCGTCGTCGCGCCGAGCGGTCGGAACGCGACGGGCGTGCCGTAGAGCGCGCGCCATTCGCGCGGGCGATTGCCCTTTCCGAACACGATTTCGTTCGCGAGAAACAAGATGTCCTCGGGCGAGCCCGCCGTGCTCGTGACGACGACGCGTCCGAGGCCAGCGAGGCTCGTCGCGAGCCGCGAGACGCTGCGCTCTTCCGCCGTGACGATCCAGGTCGCGAGCCCGCCCGCCTTGGAGGCGGACTCGATGAGCTTCCGGGGGTCCCCGAGCGTCGCGCTGATGACGACGATGCGCGTTTCGGCCTGCGACGCGTAGAGCTCGACGCTCCCGCGATCCACGGCGAACTTCACGTCGTAGCCGGCGTGGACGAGCACCCGCCCGAGCAGCGCGCGGCGCTGAGTCGTACCTTCGGCGACGACGGCTTGCCCGAAGTTCGTCTGGTCGGCGGGAGCCGTGGTGAGCAGCGCCGAGAGCCGGCGCGCGAGCGCCGGCGTCGCGCCGAGCGGCACGAGATCGTCGGCGCCCCAGGCGAAAACGCGGGCAAAGCCGAGCTCGCTCGGCGTGCGCGACATGCCGATGATGGGAACGCCGCGCAGCCGTTCGGTTCCACGCGCGCGTTTGCAGAACTGCTCGGCGCCGAGCGTCGCCATGTCCACGAGCACGGCGACCGCGCTCGCTCGTTCGAGCTCGACCAACGCCTTCGCCGGCTCGCGCGTGAGCACGAGCTCGATGCCGGAGCTCCGGGTCGCCTCCTCGAGCGAGCTCTTGAGCTCCCCCACGAGGTTTCCGAGGGCAATGACGCGCCGGTCAGCCGGGAACACGATCGGACACTCTAATACAGTCGGAAGCTCGTCGCCCAAGCCTAGATTAAGTCCCGGATGACGCCGTCGGCGACGAGCCAGGCCCCCCGGGGGATCGACAGCGTTTCCCCGCTTCGAACGAGCCTTCCGGCGCGGACGAGGCGGTCCACGGCACGCTCGCGGTCGGCCGTCCAGGCGGTCGCTCCGGTCTCTCGCGCGAGCCGCTCGAGGTCGACGCCGCTCGCGAGCCGGAGCCCGAGCATGAGACGCTCGGCGAGGGCGGTCTTCTCGTCGATGAGCTCCGTATCGGACACGAGGCGGGACGCTTCCCAGAGCGCCACGCTTTCGTCGCGGGCGGCGTCGACGTAGCGCTCGGCCGCGCGGGCGTTGCGGTAGCGGACGGTCCGTCCCGCGAAGCTCACGGTGCCGAACGCTCCCGCTCCGAGCCCGAGGTACGACTCGCCGCGCCAGGTTCCGAGGTTGTGCTCGGCGTAGTGACCGCTCCGCGCGTAGTTCGAGATTTCGTAGTGCTCGAAGCCGGCGCCCTCGAGCGCCGCCTCCACGCTTTCGAACGAGCGAGCGACGACCTCGTCGTCGAGGAGCGGCAGCTTGCCGCGCTTGGCGCGGGCGCCGAACTCGGTGCCGGGTTCGATCGTGAGCGCGTACGCAGAGAGGTGCGTCGGCCCGATGTCGGCGAGCATGCTCGCTTCGCGTCGCGCTTCGTCCGGGGTTTGACCGGCGACGCCGAAGATGAGATCGGCCGAAACGCGCGGGATCGGCGAGGCGACCGCGGTCTTTAGCGCCGTGAGCCCGGCGCGCGCGTCGTGCAAGCGGCCGAGAAAGGCGAGCCTCCGATCGTCGAGCCCCTGCACGCCGAGGCTCACGCGATTCACGCCCGCCTGTGCGAGCTCGTCCGCTTTTTTCGCGTCGAAGCTCGAGGGATTGCACTCGGCCGTGACCTCGACGTCATCCGTGCCCGGAAACGCCGCGCGGATGCGCGCGAGCACGCGACCGAGCTCGTCGCTTCGCCAGAGCGAAGGCGTACCGCCGCCGAAGAACACGCTCTTCAATCGATACGGAGCGAGCTCCGCGGCGCGGCGCTCGAGCTCGCGCACGACGGCGTCCGCGTAGGCGGAGTGCGGGATGGCGTCACGCTCGGTCGCGAGGCTGTAGAAGTCGCAATATGGGCACTTCTGCAGGCACCACGGGAAGTGGACGTAGACGCCGAGCGGTGGCGTCGCGTGCGTCATCGGCGCTGCGGAGCGGAGCCGGGCATGGGGCCCGCGTCGCGTCCGAGCGCATGACGCAATCCGGCGAGCGCAACGCGCGCCCCGACGTGCGCGTTGACGAGTGCAAAGCGGGCCTGAGTGAGCACGGTTTCGGCGTCCGTCACCTCGACCGTCGTAGCGCGTCCGGCTCGGAAAAGCTCACGCCGAACGCGGTAGCCTTCCTCCGCGGACGCGACGGCCTCGCGCGCGACCCCGATCTCGAAGCGCGCTTCCGCTGCGACACGCAGCACTTGATTCACGTCCAACCTGAGGTTCTCGAGGAAGGCCCTGCGGTTCGCCGCCACCTCGAGCGCTTGCGCTTCGATGACCGACGTTTCGGCCTGAGCGCCGGCGATGTCCGTCGGCGTCCAGCTGAGGGTCGCGCCCGCCTCCCACGTCCCTCGGAATTCGTCGCTCTGTGGAAAGTAACGCGGGTTCGGATTGGCGTACATCGCGCTCGCTTGCGCGTCGAGCCGCGGGTAGTTGGCGGCGCGCGCGACCTTGATCTGCTCACGCAGCGCGGATTCGGTGCGTTCCAGCGCCTTGAGCTCGGGCCGCTTTGCCAGGGCTTCCGAGTACGCCACGTCGGGGAGGGGCAGGTAATCGAGTTCGGGAGCGGGGGCGAAGATGTCCTCGCCGACCCGATAGCGCGTGCCCGGACGATCGCCCATCAACACGCCCAGGCGAATGACGGCGAGCTCGACGCGGTGCTTGTCGCGCTCGAGCCGCAACTGCGCCCCCTTCACTTCGGTGTCGAAGCGAAGGACGTCGGCTTTCGAAACGAGTCCCGCCTCGAACGAATTCTTCGAGTCCGTGTAGTGGCCGGTCGCCTGATCGAGCGCCTGTTGGGCGATGAGCTCGTTCGCCTGGCTACGAACCCAGTCGTAGTACGCCACGCGCGCGTTGTAGACCAGGTCGTTGCGCGTCGCCGCAGCCTGGAAGCGCGACGCCTCGTGAGCGCGATTCGCCGATGCGACACCGGGACCCACGCGCAGGAAATAGTCGGAAATCGGTACGGTCAGGCGCGCCGCGAGCGTGTAGTTGTCGACGATGATTGGAAACTGGAGTTCGACGGGAATGAGCGGATCCGTCGCAGGATTCAGCGGCACTCCGGGCGTCGCATTCGTGGCGACCAAGCTTCCGAGCGACGGTGAATCGATGTCGGACAGCCGCGTGTAGTTCGCGCTCAGGTTCAGGATCGGCACGTAGTTCGCCTTCGCCTGACTTACGGTGGCCGCGCTCGCCTCCGTCGCGCGCTTGCGCGCCTCGAGCGTCGGGCTCGCGACGAGCGTGCGGTGCGCCACTTGATCCGCGGTGAGGCCGCCTTGACCGCGGCCGAGGCCGCTCAGCTGCTCTTCGAGGCGCTGGAGCGCGGCGCTCTTCGTCGGCTCCGCAGCGGGGGCGGGGGGCGTCGTTGCAGGAGCCGGCGGGGCCGTGGCGGGGGGTGGAGGCTGAGCGAGCGCCGCGGAAGCGGCGAACGTTGCAGCGATGGCGGCGAGCGAAGCGAAACGAAGCGGGCGCATGATGGACGGATCCTTTCGATTTTGGATGCGCGGGGACGGTCCCTCCCGGCGGAAGCTACTCCAACTACTCCGCGGCTTTGGCAGGCGTTTCGATGGGCTCGGCGTAGGCCGGTGGTGCGGAATGTCGCACGAGACCGAAACGGCGAAACGTGCGCGAAAGCCAGGCCTTCGAGCTCTCGATGGCGAGGTAGAAGACCGGCACGACGATGAGCGAGAGCAGCGTCGAGCTCACCACGCCGCCGATCACGGCGATCGCCATGGGCGCGCGGAACTCGCTGCCTTCGGCGTTGCTCACGGCGGTCGGCAGCATGCCGAGCACCATTGCGGCGCTCGTCATCAAGATCGGGCGAAGCCGCTCGGGGCCGGCCATCAAGATGGCATGGAGGGGCGTCATCTTGCCGTCGCGGACGTGCACGATCGCGCGGTCGATGAGCAGAATCGCGTTCTTCGTAACGAGGCCCATGAGGAGCACGATGCCGATGATGGCGCCCATGGCCATCGTGTTGTTCGTCAAAAACAGGCCCAAAATGCCGCCGACGAGGGCGAGCGGCAGCGTGAGCATGATCGTGAAGGGGTGCACGAAGCTCTCGAACTGCGACGCGAGAACGATGTAGATGAAGACCACGCCGAGCAGGAGCGCGAGCGCCATGTTCTCGTTGGTCTCGTTCATCAGGCGGAGCTGCCCGTCGTAGACGACGGAAATGCCCTTGCCGAGGCCGGCGTTCGCGATGGCCGGTTGGAATTCCTTGGCGACATCGCCGAGCGGCCGGCCAATCGGCGTCGCCCAGATGGTGATCTGGCGCTGGCGGTTCTCGCGTTCGATGACCTGGGGGCCTTCGCCGCGCGCGAACGTCGCGACATCGCCGAGCTTCACCGGGCCCTTGCTGGTTTGGAGCGTGATGTTCGCGAGGTGCGCCGCTTGCGAGCGGTAATCTTCGCTCAACCGAACGACGATCGGCACCTCGTCACCGCCCGCGACGCGCAGGTTGCCGCTCTCGTCGCCCTCCATGGCGGTGCGGAGCCCGAGGGCTACCTCGGCGAGCGAGAGCCCGCGGTCGGCGGCGCGCTTGCGATCGAGCACGACCTCGAGCTCGGGCCGCCCCGGTGAGTAGCGGACCTGGATGTCGGAGACGCCGGGCGTTTTTTGCAGGATCTTCTCGATCTTGTGCGCCGCGGCTTCGATCTCCGGAAACTCGGTGCCGCGCACGTTGATCATGATCGGCGCTTCGGTGGCGGCGCCCTCGACGAACGCCGGATCGGTGACCGAGATGCGCGCTCCCGTGATGGTCTGCGCAGCGCGCCGCGCGACGTCCTTCAAGGAGACGAGCGTCACCTCGCGTTCGTCCTTCGGCGTGGTCACGACGCGCCAGCGCACCTTGTTCGGTTCGCCGTCGACGCCTACCGTCGCCGAAAGCACCTTGATCTCGGGGTTCTTGAGCAGCTGCTCCTCGGCGGTGCGCGACAGCCGCGACGACTCGCCGAGCGCCGAGCCTGCGGGAAGCTCCGCCTCGACGACGAACTGCCCGCGATCTTCGGCGTTCACGAACTCGGAGCCCATGAGCGAGGCCACCCAGCCCATGAACACGAGGCTGCCGATCGCGCCGGCGCCGACGACGAGCTTGTGGCGTACGGACCAGCCGAGCATCGCCTGATACGTGAGCTCCATCTGCCGGAAGCCCCACTCGAACGGCGCCTTCAGCCAGGCGAACGTCGTGCGCTTGTCGCCGAGCTTCTTCGAGAAGCGCGACGACAGCATCGGGTCGAGCGTGAACGCCACGAACAGCGAGATCACGACGGCGGCCGAGATCGTGATGCCGAACTGCCGGAAGAACTGGCCGACCATGCCTTCCACGAACGCGACCGGTAGGAACACGGCGACGAGCGTCGCGGTCGTCGCGAGCACGCTGAGCGCGACCTCTTTCGTGCCGTCGAGGGCGGCTTGCATCGGGGGCTTGCCGCGCTCGAGGTGCTTGAAGATGTTTTCGCGTACGACGACCGCGTCGTCGATGAGGAGGCCGATCGACAACGAGAGCGCGAGCAGCGTCATCATGTTCAGCGTGAAGCCGAACAGGTACATGACGAAGAAGGTGCCGATGACGCTCGTCGGCAGCGCGACGGCGCTGATGAGCGTCGAGCGCAGGTCCATCATGAACACCAGGATCACGAGGATCGCCATCAATCCGCCGTAGACGATGTGCTCCTCGACGGTCTTGAGCTCGCGCTCGATGAAGTGCGACTGATCGATGATGACGGAGGCGCTGAGACCCTTCGGGAACTGCTTCTCGATGGCCGCCATCTTCGCCTTCACGGCGTGCGCGACCTCGACCGTGTTCTTGCCGGACTGCTTGCGCACCTCGAACGTCACGGCCTCGTCGCCGTTCACGCGCACGAGCGTGCGCTGCTCGGCGAAGCCGTCGTCGACGCGCGCGATGTCCGAAAGGCGGACGGCCGAGCCGTCTTTCGCCGTCGCCACGATTACCGAGCGGATCTGGTCGACGCTCTTGAACTCGCCGACGGTACGCACGCTGACCTCGCGTTCGCCTTCGTCGAAGTGACCGGCCGGAACGTTCAAGTTCTCGGAGCGCAGCTTGCCGACGACCTGACCGATGCCGATGCCGAGGGCGTCGAGCTTCGGCCGGTCGAGCAACACGCGCACCTCGCGTTCGGCGCCGCCGCGAATGTCCACCGCTGCGACGCCGTCCACCTGCTCGAGCGCCGGCCGAATGACGTCGTCGGTGTAATCACGGAGCTCGGCGAGCGAGCTCGCTCCGCGCAGCGTGTAGGTGAGGACGGGCGAAACCGAGACGTCGAAGCGGCTGATGAGCGGCTCCTTCGTCTCGGTGGGCAGCTTGTAGCGGACCTGGGAGACGCGCTCGCGTACCTCCGTCGCCGCCTGCGTCACGTCGACGCCCAGATTGAAGAGCACGAACACCATCGCCGAGCCTTCGCGCGAGAACGAGCGCACGCGATCGATGCCGTTGATGCCGATCACCGAGTCTTCGATGGGCTTCGATACGAGCGACTCGACCTCGGCGGGGCTCGCGCCGGGGTAGGGGACGACGACGGTGACGCCCGGAAAGCTCACGTCGGGGAACAGATCGGAGCCGAGCCGCCGGAACCCCACGAGCCCGAGCACGAGCATCGCGACCGTGATCATCACGGTGAAAACCGGGCGCTTGATCGCAACGGACGAGAGCGTCATGGCGACTACCTCGAGGCTTTCGGCGCGGCGGCGGTAGCCGGAGTCGAGTCGATTTCGGCGCGTTCTCCGGCTTGTGTATCGGACTTCGGTGAGCGGACCACCTGCTCCGTGGCGCCGAGGCCGCGTCGCACGAGGAGCTCGCCTTCGGGAGTGACCGAGTAGACGACACGCCGGCTCTGCAGCGTACCGTTCGCCACGACGAAGAGCTCGTCTTGCGCGCCCGGGCGCAGCACGTCGTGGGGGAGCTTCAGCACCGGAAGCGTCGTTCCGGACCGCACCGTGCCGCGCACGAAGCTGCCGGCGCGCAGCCGCTTCTCCTGGTTGTCGATCTCGGCTTCCATGCGCACGCGGCGCGTGGCGGCGTCGACGCTACCGAGCACGACGGTTACCGTCCCTTCGACGGTGCCGTGATCGCTCTCGATGCTGATCTTCGAACCCGGGGCGACGAGAGCCGCGTCGTGCTCGCCGAGCGTGCCGCGCAGCTTGAGTTTGGCGAGATCCACGATTTCGAACAGCGACGAACCCGGTCCGACCACGCCGCCGACGCCCTCGGGCGCGCGCGTCACGCTGCCCGCGAAGGGCGCGACGAGGCGATGATTGCCGAGCGCCACCTGGCTCAGGCTCACCTGAGCGCGGGCGGCGTCGAGCTGCGCTGTCGCGAGCGCCTTTTGTTGCGTGCTCTGCACGCCGTTCGCTTCGGCGAGCGAGCCGCTCTGCACCATCGTCGCCGTGCGTCGCTCTTGATCGGCCGCGAGCGTGAGCTGGGCCTCGGCGGCGCGAGCTTGCGCCTGAGCCGCTTTCAGCTGCGCGGAAATTTCTCCCGTATCGAGGCTCGCGAGCACCTGGCCGGCTTTCACCATATCTCCGACGCGAACCGTGACCTGGGCGAGTCGCCCCGGGGTCTCGAAGCCGAGCTCGGCCGAGCGGCCCGCGGCGAGCGTTCCGTCGACTTCGACGACCGGCGCCCATTCGGTGGCGACGGGCGCTATGACTCGAACCTTCGGCACGGCACGCGCTTCGTTCGCGGCGCGGCGCGCGTCGTTCTCGCGCTGCTCGGCGAGCGCTTTCTTCTGGGTCGTGGCGGCGTGGATGCGGACGCCCGCCCAACCCGCGAAGCCCGCCACGAACAGGACCCCGACGATGATCCCCGCGAGGGGCGCGCGCGGCGTCGAGGTCGGCGAGAGGTGAGAAGAATCGGAGTGCCCTTCGGGTATGTGAGACGAGAGTTCGGTCATCGAAGTTCCTTCGAAAAGCTTGGGGACCCCCCTCAAGCGGTGATGGCCTGTTTCGGCTCCGACAACAGGGCGCGATGGACGTTCTCGGCCGCCTCGAGAAATGCCGGCGTTCCGAGCGCGTGCAGCCAGATGCTCTGCGGCTCGATGAGCCAGAGCTTCAGATCGGGTTTCTTTTTCATGCGCACGAGCTGTCGTGCAAGCCGGTCGTAGCCCCCCGCGCAGAACGTCGCCGCGACCTTGGGATCGACGTCCGATCGATAATAGCCGCGCTCGATTCCCAGCCGGACCAATCGTTCCGTCATCCGTTCGGCTGTCTCGGCGAAGAGCTCGATGAGGTGCTGGTAGTCCGGCGAGCCGCCGCCCTCGAGCACGAGCCGCATGATGGCCCGATGCTTCCAGAGGCATTCGTAGATTGCCTGGTCTTTTTCGAGCCAGTGCTCGACGATTCCCTCGAAATCGTCCCACGGCTGCTCGTTGCGGGACGCCTCGATCGCGCCGAGCTCGACGCGGAGCTCTTCGAGCGCGCTCGAAAGAATCTCCTTGAACGCGTCTTCCTTGCTCTCGAAGTGGAGGTAGAAGGCTCCCTTCGAAAGTCCGGCGGCTCGAGTGATCTCTTCGACCTTCGCGCGGTCGAGGCCGCGCTCGAGAAAGACGCGGCGCGCTGCGTCGAGCAGGCGGGGCTTGGCTTGGGGGTCGCTCGGGCGGGGCATTAGGTTATTTCTTGACTAAGCGGTCAATGACTGGGTAGTCAATAAGGCTCTGCTGACCGCGGGTCAAGTGGAAATCGACCTTACTGCCACAGTCCGCCGTTCCTTGATTCACCCGGGCGTACACGCACTTACAGTGACGATGGACACCCGCTCGACACGTCTCACCCTACGCTGCTTGCACGCTATCGGGTTTCTCGCCTCGCGACAGAAGACTCCTCGAGGCGGGGACGAGGTGTCCGGTCCGTCGGCGTATGACGCACGACGCATCGGTCTCGGCTTGACCCGTCCTCGCGGCCACGGCTCGAACTACCGCGAAGCTTCGCAGCGAATACGGCATCGACCGGGAGCGCACCTTCGTGAACGGGCGGCTCACGACGAACGCCGTGAGCGGCGTGCGCGTCGACATCTTTCGCGCCGTCGCGACCTTGCGACCATCGGGGTCGCCGCGGACCGCTGAAGGACGATGTCGCGGCCGCGCCTGCCCGAGCAGTGCCAGAGCCATCAGGCGCCGCGGCGCGGGCCACCCGTCATTTCGTGCCTCGCTTGAACGACGGCGGCCACCAGCACCCGAGCTTCGGTCGCGCCGCGGTGCGCGAATTCCTCGCGAGCTTCGGGCGATGCGCATGGTATGAGCGGCGCCCGTGACGCGCCCTCTCGCTCCGTGGAAAGTCTTGAAACGCCGCACGCTGCTCGAGCGCCGCTGGCTCGAAATTCACGAGGAGCACGTGCGTCTCGCGAACGGCCACGAGATCGAGGAGTTCCACGTGATCGGTGCGCCAAGCTGGACCGGCGTTCTCGCCGTCGGCGAAAACGACGAGGTCGCGCTCGTGCGCCAGTACCGTCACGGAATCGCGACCGCGAGCCTCGAGCTCCCGGCGGGGATCATCGAGTCGGGCGAACCACCCCTCGACGCCGCGCGCCGCGAACTTCGCGAAGAAACGGGTTACGTGAGCGATCGCTGGGAACTCATCGCGACCTTTGCGACCGAGCCCTCGCGCCATACGGCGCACGCTCACTTCTTCTGCGCTCTCGGAGCGAAACCGCTCGCGGAGCGCGCGCTCGACGAAAGCGAGGAGCTCGATCTCGTCGTCGTCCCGAAGCGCGAGCTCCTGGAGCTCGTCCTCCGCGGCGACATCACCCACGGCGTCCACGTCGGCGCCATCTTACTCGCCGAACGCCGCGGCCTACTCGCATGACCTTTCGGAAAAGCGCCGTGGCGCGGAGAACGGGCGGAGGACCGCTACCGGAATTTATGGGGGGCTAGCGGGTAGCTCGGCTACTCGTCGCGAGCTTTCAGGCTCGTGAGCACGGCTCTGAGGTCGGGGGCGAGCTCGTCGCGAAGCTCCGTGGGGACGCCGCCGAGCGTGAGCGTGACGGATTCCAGGTGGAGGAACGAGCGGTCGAGGCCGTGGGCGTGTTCGAAGTGGATGTTCGAGGGGCGGTCGCCGTAGCGCTGATCGCCGAGCACGGGGTGTCCGATGCCCGCGAGGTGCCGTCGTACCTGGTGAGTGCGTCCCTGCTCGGGCAACACGGAAACCAGCGAATGGCCTCCGACGACGCTTTTTCGCGCGTAGCTCGTGCGCGCCGCTCGCTCGGCTCCCGCCTCTTTGAGCGGGCGCGCGATCTGGCCGTGCTTTCGGGCGATGCCGCGCACGAGCGCGAGGTACTCTTTCGTTCCGGATGCGAGCGCTTCGGCGAGCGGGTGAACGCGCTCCGCGGATCGCGCGAACAGGCACACGCCGCTCGTGCCCACGTCGAGCCGGTGCACGGGCACGGCGCGGTCGCAATCGGGCAGGGCGCGAACGCGCTCGAGGAGCGAGTGCTCGTGTTCGCCCTGAGGTGTCGTCGGTTCGTGGGGCGACTTCGAGACGGCGACGAGCGCTTCGTCTTCGAAGAGCACACGGGGCGACGGCGGGCTTGCGCGCCGGAACATCGCGAGCGTCTCGACCGCTTCGGACAGGGGGATCATGTCGAAGGGCGTGACGCGCTCGAGGGCGAAGCCGAGCCGCGCGAGGTCATCGGCGTCGCGTGCGAGCGTCACCGGATCACACGACACGTACGCGAGCGCGCGCGGAGCGAGCGCGCCCGTGAGCCGCCGCACTTCGGGGGAGAGGCCGCGGCGCGGCGGGTTCACGACGACGGCGTCGTAGCGACGGCGCTCCCGAGCGAGCTCCGAGAGCACGATTCCGGCGTCGCCCGCGCGCGCCTCGAGCGGCAGCGCTTGCTCGCGCGCCGCGCGCTCGGCGAGCTCGACGGCGGGAGCGTGACTCTCGACGGCCGTCACGCGGGCGCCCGCTCGGGCGAGTCGAAGGGCGAGCGCGCCGGAGCCAGCGTAGAGCTCGAGCACGGCCGCCCCGCTCAGGCCGCCGAGGAGCGCCTCGAGCCGCTCGGTGACCGCGGCGTACGCGCGCGCCGCCTGGCCGGCGTGGAGCTGCGTGAACGCACCGGGCGACGCGTAGTGGTACGGGCCATCGACGGCCAAGCGATGGCGCGCCGCAGGCGGACCGCGTCGCACCCGGGGCGAGGCAGCGAGCACGCGGGGGGAATCGCGACGGCGTTCCCCCGTCGCGACCGTGACCACCCCGGGAACCTCGTTCGCGACGCGCTCGACCAGGCGCTCGAGCGAATCGCCCTTCAGCGTTCCGCCGAGCGTCACGAGGATCCCCTCGTCCGACTCGCGCAGGTCGACGGACGACACGTCGCGCTCGTTCGCGAGCACGCGGCGCACGGCGTCGGCTGCGGCGCGCAGGCGAGGCCGGAGCACGGGGCACTCCGGAATGTCCACGACATCGTGCGAGCCGCGTGCGTAGAGGCCGAGTCGCCCGCCGTTCGCGACGAGCTTCGCCCGCACGCGGTAGCCTGCCGCACTCTCGGCGCCGACGATGGGCTCGAACGGCGCGTTCGCGAGCGCCGGGTAGGCGCCGAAGGCGCGGGCGACCGTGCGCGCCTTACGCGCGAGTTGCTCGGGGTAGTCGAGCCGAATCAGCGGGCATCCCGGGCAACGATCGGCGTGGGGGCATTCGACCAGCATTTTACGACATTCGCCCGGAAGCCGAGGGAGACGTGACGGCCGGGCGACAAAGCTGTAGATCGGTTTCGTGGCTATCGCACCCGGACAGCGTATTCCGTCGGTTCGCATCAAGATGGCGACGCCCGAGGGCGGTTCGGACGTGGACCCGACCGAGCTCTTCGCGGGCAAGAACGTGCTCCTCTTCAGCCTGCCCGGTGCGTTCACGCCCACCTGCTCGAAGAAGCACCTGCCGGGGTTCGTCGCGCGGGTCGACGAGTTTCGCGCTCAGGGCGTGGACCTAGTCGCCTGTCTGAGCGTGAACGACGCTTGGGTGATGCAGGCGTGGGCGGACGCGCATCAGGTCGACGGCCGGATCGTGATGCTCGCCGACGGCAGCGCGCTCTTCACGCGAGCTCTCGGTATCGACTCGGACAAGACGAAGGATCACATGGGCGTGCGAGCGCGCCGCGGGGCCTTCCACATCAAGGACAACGTCGTCGATACGGTCGAGCTCGAGGAGCCCGGGCAGTTCGGCGTTTCGAGCGCCGACGCTTGCATGACGAGGCTCAAGCGCGCAGAGTAGCTTCACTCGCCGCGTCACACCGATTCATCGAGCCGCATGACTTGGGAAGAACGCTGGCACCCGCTTCGCGAGGAATGGGTCATCATCGCGGCTCACCGCCAGGGGCGGCCCTGGCTCGGTACCGTCGTCGGGTCCGCGGCGGCTCGGCTGCCCGACTACGTCGAGGACTGCTATCTTTGTCCGGGTAACGCGCGCGTGAGCGGCCTTCGCAACGCCGCCTACCGCGATATCTTCGTGTTCGACAACGACCATCCCTGCGTGAGCCCCGAAGTACCGCGCGACCTTGCTCCGACGAGCGGCATCTTCCGCTCGCGCCCGGCCGAGGGCGTCGCGCGGGTGCTTTGCTACAGCCCGCGGCACGATCTAACGCTCGCCGAGCTCGAGCACGGCGAGATCGTGACGTTGCTTCGCGCCTGGCAAGCCCAGGTTCGCGAGCTCGGTGAGCGGCCGGAGGTGAGCTCGGTGCTGGTCTTCGAAAACAAGGGGGAGGTCGTGGGCGTTTCGAATCCGCACCCGCACTGTCAGATCTACGCGAACAACTTCGTCTGGAAGACGCTCGAAACCGAGCTCGTGGCCTCGACGCGTCATTTCGCCGAGACGGGACGTATCTTGTTTCGCGACGTTCTCGACGCCGAGTGCGACGACGGGCGGCGCATCCTCTACCAAGACGACACGGCGATCGCGTTCGTGCCCTACTTCGCGCGCTACGCGTACGAGGCGTACGTGGCTCCGCTTCGCACCCATGCCAGCATCGTCACGCTCGGCGACGAGGAGCTCGTCGGGCTCGCGAGGGCTCTCAAGGACGTGCTCGTGCGCTACGACAATCTCTGGAAAATGTCGTTTCCCTACGTGCTCGTGCTGCACCAAGCGCCCACCGACGGTCGAAAGCACGCGGAGTATCATTTTCACGTGGAGCTCCATCCCCCGTTGCGCAAACCGAACCTCTTGAAGTACCTCGCCGGTCCCGAAATCGGCGGCGGCTCGTTCCTTTCGGACACGGCGCCCGAAGCGACGGCCGCGGAGCTTCGCGCCGTTCCGGCCGTGCACTACAGGATGGGCGCATGAGCGAAGCAGGCGACGCGATCGTTCGGGACGCCATCGACGGGCTCTTGCCCGTGCTCAAGCGCCTGCACCGGCGCATTCGTAGCGAGGTCGTCGCCGCGTGCCGCGAGCGCGCGTCGGACGAGCTCGCGCGCGTCGCGGCCGAGACCGGCGGGGACACGATCTACACCATCGACAAGGTGAGCGAGATGCTCATCTTGAAAGAGCTCGGCCGCGAGGCCCGCACGCTCGGCGGGCTCGTGATCATCGCGGAAGGCTTCGACGGCGGACTCACGCTGCCGCTCGGCTCGAGCCCGGAACGCGCGCGGTTTCGGCTATTGATGGATCCGATCGACGGCACGCGCGGGCTGATGTACCAGAAGCGCAGCGCGTGGGTGCTCACGGGCGTCGCGCCGAATCGCGGCGACGGCACGCGCCTCTCCGACATCGCGCTCGCCGTGCAGACCGAGATCCCGCTCGTCAAGCAGTACCTCGCCGACGAGCTCAGCGCCGTGCGTGGCGGCGGCGTGCACGGCGAAC
>DASUTR010000069.1:0-11725 GCA_036374535.1 Polyangiaceae bacterium | reverse complement strand
GGCAATTTTGCCCCGACGCCGCACGTTGACCGATAGGCAGTGTGAATCCTGAGGAGAGACCCTACCTGTCGAGGATCGACTCGAGCAGATCGCGGAGCCAGCGCTGGAGAGGATCGTCGTCGTGTCGGCGATGCCAGACCGCCTGGAGTACGAAACCGGGAATGGCCAGCGGTGGCTCCAGACACACGAGCGCCGGCCGACGTCGGCTCCCGGCGCCCGAGCACGCGGTCGGGTTGCAGAGTGCAGCGGGGATCGTGGTGATGTAGTCGGTCTCGGCTACGATCCGGAGGGCGCTCTCGAAGTACGGCACGCGGACCGCGACGTGCCGCTCGAGGCCGCGCTGCGTGAGCACGCGGCTCACGAGGCTGTCGGCGTCGCCACCGAGGGGATAGACGACCACGTGCCGGAGCGCACAGAAGCGCCGCAGCGTCAGGTTCCGCCTAGCGACGGGGTGATCCTTGCGCACGATGCTGCGGAAGCGCTCGAGGAGAAGGTCCCGAGCCCGGAGTTCCTCCGGAAGGCGGCCGACCTTGGGCACGACGAG
This sequence comes from Polyangiaceae bacterium, assembly GCA_036374535.1. Classification (GTDB taxonomy): domain Bacteria; phylum Myxococcota_A; class Polyangia; order Polyangiales; family Polyangiaceae; genus PMG-095. The sequence continues at coordinate 11,181 of DASUTR010000069.1, read as the reverse complement.
GAGCTCCAGCCGGCCAGCCGCGAGCTGCGAGAAGACGTCGCGACCTGCGGGTTCGATCTGCACGTCGAGCAGCGGTGCACGTCGCGTCAGTCGCTCGACGAATTCGTGGACGACGGCTCCGAGCGCGTGCTCGGTCGCCGCCATGCGCACGGTCCCGGTCGCGGTGGCCGGGTCGAACGCCTGCGGCGGGCGAAGGAGCCCGCGGAGCCCGTCGAGGCTGGCCGTGAGCGGCTCGCGCAACCCCGCGGCGCGAGCCGTGAGCAGCATCTTGCGATCCGCAGGGACGAGCAGCTGATCGTCGAACCACTCGCGGAGTTGCCCGAGGCTCCGGCTCATCGCCGATTGCGTCACGCCAAGGCGGAGCGCCGCACGCGTGACGCTTCGCTCGACCAACAGCCAGTGCAGCGCGAGCAGCAAGTTGAGGTTCATTTGCTCGAGCCGAGGCTCGGAGCTCGCGCCGTTCGATCGAGAATGACTCATGATCATGCATGACTATACCAATCATGCATTGGAGTAATGTAGCTATTCGGCGTAGCCCTCGACCCATGGACTCCGACGAGGCCGCAATCGCGCGACGCACCAAACGCCGCCGACTCTTGAGATACGCGGCACTCGGCGCGACGCTGGTGCTCGGCGCGGTGCTCGTACTCGTGCGCGCTGGCTTTCGCTCGCTCGATGTCGCCGCCTACGCGCTGCCCGCGCAGCGGCCGACCACCTGGCAGGAGATCCTCGCGCGACCGCGACCGGTCACCGTCGAGATCCTGAGCACGGGCACCGTCGATGGAGATCGTCGCGTAGTCCTCGACGAGAGCGATCCCAACATCAAGGAGTTGGGTGACCATCAGGCGCCGAGCACGGTGCAGGCCTACTGGGTGCATCACCCGACCGAGGGCGACTACCTGATCGACGCCGGCCTCGCCCGCGCGTTCGCCCACGACGGCGGCAACTACACGGGCCTGCTGCGACTAGTCCTCGCGCTAATCGGTGCCGAAAGCCGCAGCACGGACGGGGCCGACGTCGCGTCGCAGCTCAGATCGCGCGGCATCTCGCCGCGAGCCGTGTTCCTCACCCACCTGCACGGCGACCACACCTCGGGGCTCGCCGACCTCCCCGCTTCCGTGCCCGCGGTGTTCGGGCGAGGCGAAGACACGTTCCTGCACAAGGCGATGATGGGCGACCACCTCGACGGCAGGCCCCTCTACGCGTTCTACTTCGGCGAAGCTCCCGCGCTGCCGCCCTTCGAGCGCGTGCTCGATCTGCTCGGCGACGGCTCGATCTGGGCGATCTCTACGCGCGGGCATTCACCGAATCACGTGTCCTACTTGGTCAATGCGGAGGCCGGCCCGGTCCTCATCACCGGTGACGCCTGCGCGTACCACGCGCAGTTCGAGCACCGCATACGGCCCAGCCCGGGCGTCGATGATCAGGAGGCGGCGATCCGCTCGCTCGCAGGTCTTCGCGAACTCTACGAGCGGTTCCCACAGCTACAGGTCATGGTCGGACACGAGCCGCCTCGACGCCGCTGAGAGCTTGCGCGCCAGCGCGCGACTCGGCGCCAAGACCCAGAGCGCGATGAGCGAGGTCTTGCCGAGGCCGGTGGCCCTTGACCGGCGCGTGCATGTGCTACATAACTAACGCGTTATGGAACATGATGGTTATGGACAGGCGCCCGCGAACCGTCTCGACGCGACTTTCGCGGCGCTCGCCGACCCTACGCGCCGAGCCATCCTGGCTCGGCTCGCCCAAGGGGAGGCGTCGGTTGCCGAACTCACGGCGCCGTTCGACATCAGCCAGCCCGCCATCTCGCGACACCTCAAGGTGCTGGAGAACGCGGGGATGATCTCGCGGGGACGAGACGCGCAGCGTCGCCCAAGGCGGATCGAGGCACAGCCACTCGCCGAGGCGAATGCCTGGCTCGAGCGCTACCGCGGCCTCTGGGAAGCAAACTACCAGCGTCTCGACGACCTGCTCGAGGAGCTCAAGACCGAAGAGCAAGCAAGCAAACGTTCACGCAAGAAGCAGAAAAGACCGAAAACGAAAGGAAGACCATGAGATTTCCGAAAGCAGTAGTCACACTACCGACCGACAGCCAGGTCCTGGTAAAGCGCAGCTTCAACGCACCACGCGCCCTCGTCTACCGCGCTCACACCGAGCCGCCACTGATGCGGCGCTGGCTGCTCGGGTATCCGGGCTGGACGATGCCCGTCTGTGAGATGGACGTTCGCGAAGGGGGCAAGTACCGCTGGCGTTGGAAGCACGCCGAAGATGGCAAGGAGTTCGGTTTCCACGGCGTCGTCCAAGAAGTCGTCGCGAACCAACGTCTGCGGTACACCCAGGTCTTCGACCCGGGTGAACTCGGCGGCGACATGGGCGACGGTACCTTGATCACTGTCGACTTCGCGGAGGACGACGGTTCTACGACCCTCACCTGCCTCATGGATTTCGGCACCAAAGAGGCACGCGATGCGGCCATGTCGACGGGTATGACCGACGGCATGGAGGTGAACTACCAGGGATTGGATCGCTTGGTCACGGAGCTGTGAGGGGACCGCCCGGCTCGCCTGATGCACGCGCAAACGCCTGCGAGCATTCGATTTAGTGGTCAAGCCGGACGGCCGCGCAAGACCGACGTGGGCATTGATTCAACGCACAAGAATATGAAGCGAAGAAGCGGTGAAGAGGTGAAGAAAGAAACATTGAAAAGTATCGTGGCTGTTATCGCAGGATTCGGAGCATTGGCGGCTTTATCAACGATAACGGACAACGTTTTTGAAAAAGCGGGACTCATGAAGTCTGTGTTGTGTTGACCATGGTGGGACTAATCGTTATGGGGGACATCCCACCACGGTGGTATCCTATTTCACTCATAGTACTAACGCTGCCTGCGGCATGGCTTGGCGGAAAAATGGCGATGGGCACCCGCACGACCTCGATCAGCAGAGGCTCGTGAAGCGTTGATGGAGCAGCGTGAAGGGGGCGTCTAGGGGGCCTCTCGCTGTGGAACCTGCCGGCGCGCACGAACTACCAGCAGTGCGCAGGTCGCGCCGGTCGTCGAGGCACGCCGTTGCGACCGTCGCCGCATCGGCAGCGCGGACGATTCGCCGCTGTTCTCGCCGCCGCTCAGCGAGCGGTCCGGCACGACCGTGAGTGAAAGCCGGCTTCGCTTTCGCCCGTAGCGCGAGGCTGCTCGATCACTACTCCGCGATCTCGGGCTCGACGAGCTGCGCAAGCAGCGTGAGCGACTCTTGCCAGCCGAGGTAACAGGCCTCGGTCGGAATGACGCTCGGAATTCCCTCTTGCACGACCGTGAGCTCCGTGCCGACGGACACCTTCTTCAGGGAAACCGTTGTCTGCATCTGACCGGCCAGGTTCGGGTCATCGAACTTGTCGGTGTGGCAAATTCGCTCGTTTGGCACGAGCTCGAGGAACTCGCCACCGAACGAATGGCTGTTCCCCGTGGTGAGGTTCGTGAAGGACATCTTGTACGTTCCACCGACCTCTGCCTTGATGTGGTGGACCCTGCCGGTGAAGCCGTGCGGCGGCAGCCACTTCACCATCGCGTCGGGGTCGAGGAAGGCGCGATAGACCCTCTGGGGTGGTGCACGAAAGACCCGGTGCAATCGGACGGTGTTCTCAGCCATGGTCATCATCTCCTTGGGGCGGGTCAGCCGACGCCGCTTCATACTGGCGACGAACGAGCATCCGCCCGATCGACAGGGGGCCGCATCTTTTTTTTCGCTGGCCGTAGGAAGGGAATCCCGAATGATCACGCTGTATGGGTTCAAGACCATCTTCGAAGGTGGAGTCGGCGAGACGAAGGATCTCCGCGCGCAGTGGGCGCTCGAAGAGACGGGTCTTCCCTACCGCGTCCACGCGTTGGACCAGCTCGCCGGGGACCTCCAATCGGACGCCTACGGCAAGATGAGCCCGTTCCACCAGGTACCCCTGATCGACGATGACGGGTTCATCCTGTCGGAATCGGGCGCCATCGTCCTCTACCTCGCCGAGAAGGCCGGCAAGCTCATTCCGAGCGACGTTCAGGGACGCACGCGGGTCACCCAGTGGTGCTTCGCTGCGGTTGCGACCGTCGACCCCACGTTCATGGCTCTAGACCTGATCGGCATTTTCGACCCACGGAACCAGAAGCTCGAGAGCGATGTCCGAAATCTCGCGCACCGCTGGCTCGAGGGCGTGGAGCGCCGCCTCGCCGGTCGGACCTTTATCGCCTGCGACGAGTTCACCGTCGCCGACATCATGATGGCTGGCGTCCTGCGCGGTGTTCGGAAGACCGACCTCCTCGATCCGTTCGAGAAAACCAAGGCCTACCGCGACCGTTGCTTCTCGCGCCCCGCTTGGGAGCGCACGCTGAAAATGTACGCCGAGCGCTTCGGCATCAGCACGGATGACATCCGCTAGACGCGAGCCGCGTTGGGTCAGTGACGTGTTCCAAAGAATCTGGATGCTAACGGACCAGCGGCAATTCGAGCACGGCGCGTGCTCCGCTCGCGTCGCGGCGGGGTTCGAGGCGTAAGCTTCCGCCGTGCGAGTCGGCGATTTGTCGCGCGAGCGCGAGGCCGATACCCGAGCCGTCCGGCTTGGTCGTGAAGAAAGGAACGAAGAGGTTCGCGGTTTCCGGGAGTCCTGGACCGTCGTCTTCGATCGCGAGCTCGACGTTCGCTCCTCGAGCCGACCAGCTCACGCGGACGCCACCGGCGCGTTCGAGCGCGGCGTCGACGGCATTCTTCAGGAGATTGATGAGGAGCTGCTCCGCCTGATCCGGATCGGCTCGGACGAGAACGGCCGGGCCGCCCAGGATCTCGACCGCCAGACGCTGCTCGAGCGCGGCGGCGCGCCGAACGCACGCCTCGAGGCCGACCGCTGCGAGCCTGGGCGCCGGGAGACGCGAGAGCTTCGCGTAGGAAGCGGTGAATCGACCGAGCGCTCCGGAGCGTCGATTCACGACCGTGAGACCGTCCACGAGGTCTTTCTCCCAACCGTCGCCCCGCTCCCGCTCGCCGAGCTTGCGCAAGAGATTTTCGGAAATGGATTGGATGGGCGCGAGCGAATTGTTGATCTCATGACCGAGGACGCGGATGAGCCGCTTCCAGGCCTCGCGCTCGTTCAGCCTGAGTGCGCCGCCGAGATCGGTCAGGGCCACGAGCACGTGGGGCGCCCCCTCCAGCCGGAAACCGCTGCGACGTAGATCCCAGGCGCCGCCGCCGAGCCAGCCGGCGTCCCTGACGACACGCGGTGCTTCTCCGGTGAGAAGCTCGGCGATCCCGAGCGCGGTCGCGGATTTGCCGACCAGCGCGGCGACGGGCCGTCCGAGGGCGCGCGACGCCGCGTCGTTGCAGAGGCGTACGTTGCCGGCCTCGTCGAACGCGAGCACGACGACGTCGAGCTCGGAGAGCACGCGTCGAAGGAGAACCCACGACTCGATCGTGCTCAGCCGCTGTTCCCGGAGCTCACCGCCGAGGCCGTTGAGCTCCCCGAGTACGTCGGCGAACAGCGCCCCGCCTCCCGCGATGCGCGCGCGGATCGAGAAGTCGCCGCGGCGATACGCGGAGAGCACCGCAGAGAGGGTGCGGAGCTTCTGAGCCACGGTGCTCCGCATCCAGAGCAAGAGAACGAGCGACAGGCCGACCGTCGCGAGCAGCGCCGCCAGGCACCGTTCGAAGCTCATTCCGGAACCTTGATGCCCAGCGCTTGAAGCCGGCGGTAGAAACCGCTCCGAGAGAGCCCGAGCTCGCGCGCGGCTTCGACAGCGTTGCCCGTGCGTTCGAGCGCCTTTTTCACGAGGTACGCTTCCGCGTCGGCGAGCGTCATACGCTCGACCGGCGGGGAGGCGAGTAGCCCGTGTCCCAGGCTCAGGTCGGAGAGCTCGATGAGGTCGCTTTCCGCGAACAGGACGGCGCGCTCGACGACGTGTTCGAGCTCTCGCACGTTTCCGGGCCAACCGTGTCGCACGAGAGCTTTCGTCGCGTCGCTCGTGAATCCGCGCACGCGCCGCCCGGCGCGCGCCGACGCGCGGGCCAGAGCGGACTCGAGCAACGCCGGCACGTCCTCGGGGCGCTCGCGGAGCGGCGGCAGTCGGATCTCGACGGTGTTCAGCCGGTACAACAGATCTTCCCGAAACGCTCCGTTCGCCACGTGCCGAGCCACGTCGACGTTCGTCGCTGCGATGACGCGCACGTCCGCGCGACGGGTCCGCGACGAGCCGACGGGCTGAAATTCGCCGCTTTGCAAGACGCGCAAGAGCTTCGCCTGCTGAGAGAGGGGCAACGTGCCGACTTCGTCGAGAAAGAGCGTTCCGCCGTGCGCGAGCTCGAAACAGCCGATGCGGTCGGTCTTGGCGTCGGTGAACGCTCCTTTGACGTGGCCGAAGAGCTCGCTCTCGAAAACCCCGTCGGCGAGCGCGCCGGCGTTGACGGCGACGAACGCCTGATTCGACCGCGGCGAAGCGGAATGAATCCACCGCGCGACCAGGTCCTTGCCGGTTCCGTGCTCCCCGGTCACGAGCACCGCGGCGTCGTAGCCGGCAACGCGCCGCATGAGGCGGTTCACCTCTTCCATGGCGGGCGCGGCGGCGATCCATTCGGGCAGCGTTCGCGCGCGTTCGCGCGCAACGTGCGCCTGCAATCGGTCCACTTGTTTCGTCTTTGCACCGAGCTCGAGCTCACGCCGGAGGGTCGTCAAGAGACGCGCGTTCTGCCAGGGTTTCTCGACGTAGTCCCGGGCGCCGCGCTTCATGGCTTCGACCGCCCCGTCGACACTGCCCCATGCCGTCATGACGACGAGCGGCAACGCCGGCGCCGTGCGCTGGAGTCGAGCCAGCAGATCGAGCCCTTCGCCGCCCGACGTGGTGTCGCGGGCATAATTCATGTCGAGCAGCGCAACGTCGAGCTCGCCCTGCGCGGCGTCGAACGCCGCGGCCGGGGACGCTGCCTCCACGACCTCGAAGCCGTCTCCGGCGAGCAGCAAGCGCAACGCGGCGAGGACGTCGGCGTCGTCGTCGGCGACGAGAATGCGCGGCTTACGCTCCACGGCTCATTCGTAGCGTAGCGCGCGGGCGGGCGCGATCTGCGCAGCGCGCCACGCCGGAATCACGCAGCCGAGAATGCCTACGAGCACGAGAAGCGCCGAAACGGCTGCGAAGACGCCGGGGTCGAAGGCGCTGACGTGCGGAATCCGTTCGGCGAGGACGCGACCCACGACGACGGCGAGCGCGAGGCCTGCGGCAAGACCCATTCCGAGCAGGCGGAAGCCGCCTGCGAGCACGAGGCCGACGACACGCTCCGGTGTCGAGCCGAGGGCCATGCGGATCCCGAGCTCGCGCGTTCGCTGCGCCGTCGCGTAGGAAACGAGCCCGAACAGACCGAGCGCCGAGAGAAGCAGGGCGAACACGGCGAAGGCGCCGAGGAGCAGCGCCAGGTGGCGTTGATGCCGGATGCTGTCGGAAACCCGCTCGCTCATCAGGGCGAGCTCGGCAACGTCTTGGTGGGGGTCGATGGCCTGGATCGAACGGGGGATCTCGCGCAGCACGGCGTCCGGGCGGTCGGAGCGGGCAAAAATCGTCATCTCGCGATTCCACGCGCCCATTTGCTCGAGCGGAAAATAGCCGTCGGCGCTCGCCGGCGCGCCGAGGCCGCTGGTCCGCACGTTCCCGACGATCCCCACGATCTCGCGCCAAACGGGGTACTCGTCGTGGCCGGAGTCGATGCGGCGCCCGATCGGATCCACGCCTGGAAACAACTGCTCTGCGGCTGCCTGGCTGATGATCGCAACCCAGCGAGCGTCCCGCCGATCGGCGGCGGTGAAGTCCCGCCCGCGGAGGAGCGGTATCTTCATGGTCTCAAAGTAGCCGAGGGTGACGGCGTGGGTTCCGAGTCTCTTTCCGTCGCCGAGGACCAGCGAGCCGCCTTCGACCCAGACGGTTCCGCCGCAGTCAATCGGTAGGCAGATGTCTGCGGTAACGGCTTTCACACCCGGTAGTGCCGCGACGCGCTCCAGCGCTTTCCGATAGAACTCGACCACGCTTTCGACCGGCGGCCAATCGGTCGGGCCGCCTCCCGGATACTTGGCTTCCGGAACGACCACGGTCGCCGTCGCGAGGTTCTCGGCGTCGAAGCCGAGCGGAGTCGCCGCGAGCTTCTCGAGAGCCTTGAGCGCGAGGCCGCTTCCCGCGAGCAACGCCAGCGCGAGCGCCACTTGCGTCACGACCAGCACGCTCTGCATTCTGCGTTGCGATCGGCTCGTGCCGGTGCGTGTCGCGCTCTCTCGCAGCACCGTTTGCGGCTCGACGTGTGCCGTCGCGAGCGCGGGCGCGACGGCGAAGAGAAGTCCCACGACGAGACAGGCAGCGCTCGCGACGCCGAACGCTACGAGATCCAGCCGCATGTCGACGATCGAAGCAATGCGCCGTTCGACGCCGGCCTCGGCAAAAACGTCGACCAAGGACCGGGCGAGTACCCCGCCCGCGACGGCCGCGACCAGAAAAACGAGCGTCGTCTCCGTGAGAATCTGAGCGACGAGACGGGGCCGCGTCGCGCCGAGCGCGATGCGGGCCGCCATTTCGGGGTGTCGCGCCCGAGCCCGCGCGAGCATGAGGTTTGCGACGTTGGCGCAAACGATCAGGAACACGAGCGCGACGCTCGTGAACAAGAGCCAAGCGCTCGTCCGCGACGCACCCACGAGAAACTCCTGAAGGGGCACGAGCAGCACGCTCTTGTTGGCGTTCGTACGCGGATGCTGCGCGGCAAGGCGGCGCCCGATTGCCGAAAGCTCGATTTGGGCGCGTTCCTGGGAAATGCCGGGCTTTCGACGGCCGAGCACGTTCAGGAAGTGGAACATCCCTTCGATCGAGCGATCGGGATTGCTCATGCGAGCGTAGTCGGAAAGCGTCGCGGCGAGCGGCACCCAGACGTCCGAGCGGTAGAACGCACCGGATCGGTCGTACCCGCCGAAATCGCCGAAAGCGAAACCCTCGGGCGCGACGCCGACCACGCTGCATTGGATCGCGTTCAGCAGGATGGCCCGGCCGACGACGGAAGGATCGGCCGAGAACCGGCGCCGCCAAAACGCGGTACTCACGACCACGACGCAAGGCGCCCCCGCGCGATCGTCCTCCGGAGCGAGAAGGCGCCCATGCAGCGCCCGCACCCCGAGCAAGCGGAAAAAATCCCCCGAGACGCGCGCTCCCGTCACGCGTTCGGGTTCCGTTCCGCCGGACGCCACGCCGAAGGAATCGCCTTTGATTGCCGCCATTCCATCGAACGTCGTGGCCTGCGCCCTCCAATCCAGAAAATCCTGCAGCGTCGCCCGGAACCCGTTGGCGCCGGGCGCCCAGGTCGCAGTCGATCTCACCATCGTCAGCGCATCGGCGTCCTTGTACGGGAGCGGGCGTAGCAGCGCCGAATGCACGATGCTGAAGACGGCCGTCGTCGCGCCGACGCCGCTCGCCACGAGGGCGATGACGAGCGCGTAAAATGCGGGGGAACGCCGGGCGAGGCGCAGCGCAAAGCGCAAATCGGAAACGACGAAGCGCAACATGGTCGTCAGGCCGCGTTCGCGGCGTCGTCGACGACGCGGCCGTCGAAGAGGTGCACGGCGCGATCGGCCCGGCGCGCGTATTCGGGATTGTGCGTCACGATGCAGATGGTCGAGCCCGACGCATGGAGGTCGTCCAGAAGATCCATCACGCCGTCGCCGCTCTTCGAATCCAGGCTCCCCGTGGGCTCGTCGGCGAGCAAGATGGCCGGATTTCCGGCGACGGCGCGCGCGACCGCCACCCGCTGCTGCTGGCCGCCCGAAAGCTCGCTCGGTACGTGGTTCTTACGGTGGGTCATCTCCACTCGTTCGAGCGCGGTTCGCACCCTCGTCTTGCGTTCGGCCGACCCGAGGTTCTGGTAGAGCAGCGGCAGCTCGACGTTTTCCGAGACCGTGAGATCACCGATCAGATTGAACGTCTGGAAGATGAATCCGATTTGGCGATTTCGGAGGCGCGCTCGCTCCCGAGCGGAGAGCCCCACCATCGAGCGTCCCTTCAGGAAATACTCACCTGCGGTCGGTACGTCCAAGAGCCCGAGGATCGACAGGAGCGTCGTCTTTCCCGATCCCGACGGACCCTCGATCGCCATGTATTCGCCGGAACGAAGCTCGAGGTGAACGTCCTCGAGCGCGTGCGTCTCGAGCTCCGTCGTCGTGAAGACCTTCTTGATGTCGCGAAGGCGCATGAGCACCGAATCGTCCTCTGTCATTGTTTCCTCACCTGACCCCGAGCCTACACGGGGCGTTCATTCGAGCCTCACCCGACCGGCGTGCCAAGCGGACGTATCGGAGATGACGATCTCGTCGCCGGGCGAAAGCCCTTCGACGACGCTGATCTCCCGTAGCGAACCGGTACCGAAACGCACGCTCTTGCGCGTAGCGTGCCGCCGGTCGGCGTCGAGGCGGAAGACGGCTGCCGTCGCGCCCTCGCGTGCGTTCACGGGTCGCGCCACGACGACGACTTTTTCGAGGCGTTCGACCTCGACGTAACCCGTCACGGCCTGATCGGGTCGCGCGCCTGCGGGTAAGAGCTCGTCGAGCTCGACGTCGAGCTCGACGCTGCCACCGCTCACCGCGGGATGAACACGCTCGACTCGACCACGAAGACCGCCGACTGCACCTTCGAATCGAACGGCGAGCCCGGCGCGGACGACGCCCGCGTTGCCTTCCGCGACCAGCACCTTGGCCCTCAAGGCGTTCGTCTCCGCAATCTTCGCGAGGACCCGACCAATCGGCACCCACATGCCGTTTTCGAGTGGGATCTCCTGCACGATACCACGAACGCCGGCGCGCACGTCGAGCGCCGCGAGTTGCGAGCGACGGAACGCGGCGATGTCCCGCAGCCTGCCGAGCTCTTCGCGTTGCGCAGCGAGCTCCTTTACTCGACCTCGCGCGAGGACGTCACTGCGTGCTCGTTCCGCTGCGATGCGTTCGACGAGCCCTTGGGCCTTCGTTTGCTGGCTGCCGCGCTCGAGCTCGCTCACGAGGCCGGCTGCCGCGAGCTCCCGCGCTGCGCCCGCGCGACGCTCGGCGTCCTCTCGCTCGGCCTCGAGGGCCACGAGATTCGATTCTTGCTGCTTCAGCTCCGCGGCGGTTCGGGTGTCGAGGGCAACCAGAGCCGCGGCAGCGCTCGAC
>DASUTR010000068.1:0-13703 GCA_036374535.1 Polyangiaceae bacterium | reverse complement strand
CGCGCTCGTGGGTCTCGCGCTCAAGGGAGCTGCCGCCGGCACGCTCGTCGCGCTCGCGGCGTTCGGCGCCAATCGCTACCTGGTCAACGCCGCGCCCCTTCGAGATTCCGCAGGCTACGACGCGCGTCTCTCGCCCGCGTCCGTCGAATCTACCCCGGTCGCCCGGCGGCCCGTGGCCCCGTCCACGCTTCCACCCGTGGAGCCGGCACGTGCGAGCGACGCGCGCGTGGTTTCGGCTCCCGTCGGGGTGGCGCGCCCTGCCGCGACGAATCTTGCGGACGGTTCGTCTCACGCGCCGTCGGGCGTAGCCTCGACCTCGCTGGAAGCGTCGGCGGCGCTTCACGAGGAAGCGGCGCTGCTGCAGCGTGTCCAGCAAGAGCTCCGCGCCGGACGAGGCGCGGAGGCGCTCCGGCTTCTCGATGCGAGCTCCGAACGCCTCGAACGCGGTCAGTTGCGGCAAGAGCGGCTGGCCGCGGAGGTTCTGGCGGCGTGTCAGACAGGCGATCGAGCGCGAGCGTTACAAAGCGCGCGCGCGTTCGCCGCCGAGAATCCCGCGACGCCGTCTGCTGCTCGGCTGCGTGGATCTTGCGTGGGGGCCGAGGTTTTCGGAGCGGAGTAACCCCGACTCAGAACCCGACGCCGACCCGCGCAACGAGCGACAGCCAGGGTCCGGGATCGGGCGCGCCCTTTTCGTGGATCGCGGGCACGCTGCCGATCGCGTCGAGCGACGCGCGCGCGTCGGTTCCGCTCAGCGGCAGCACGTACTCGAGCGTGCCGCGCAGGACACCGACGCCGTAGGTATCGCTCTCGAGCGAGCCGTCGGGCTCGGCGCGATCGAGTCGCGCGACGCCGGCCCCGGCGCCGAGGATCGGATGCAGCCGCTTTCCTGCGCCGAAGTCGATGGTGAGCTCCGCGCGGTACTCCGCGAGCCCGTGGTCGCTGCCGACGTTCACCCAAGCCCCCGAGATGCGCGCGCCCGCGGGCCCCGAGCCGACATCGAGCGCCGCCGCGAGTCCGCCGTCGGCGTTTCCCTCCGAAACGTGCAGTGTCGGTCCGACGCTCACTCGCACCGCCGAGGACTCCTCGACGACCGGTTCGAAGGGAGCCGGCTCTCGATCGCTCGGCGAGGGCTCGACCGTTTCGGGCGGCGTCGCGAACGGCTGAGCTTGCGCCGGGCTCGTCACGCAAAGCCCGAGTAGAAGCAGGGCGGGAAGGGACTTCGTCATCGTGGGCTCTCCGTCCCAGCAAACGCGCGAAGTCCCGAGCGCTTACACCGACGTCCGGCGCTCCCACCCGCCGCGAGCCTTCCGGACGCTACCGCTCTTTGCGATAGAGCCGCATCGCGATGGGCGCGGCGACGAGAACGATGAGGGTCGAGGCGAGCAACACCCCCGTCACGTCCGAGGCGGCGGGCTTGCCGTGCATCAGGTCACGCGACGCCCGGGCGAGCAGCGTGACGGGGTTTTTGCCGACGATGGCCTGCAGCCAGCCCGGCATCGTCGACAGCCCGACGAAAATGTCGCTCGCGAAGGTGAGCGGCATCAAAAAGACGAAGCTCGTCGTCATCACGGATTCCGGCGATTTCACCAGCATTCCGACGATGATCCAGAGCCACGACACGGCAAAGCAGAACACCAGAACCAGCCCCACCGCGGCAAGAACGCCGAAGACGCCGCCGTTCGGTCGAAAGCCCAAGATGAAGCCGACCACGAAGATCAGCGCGGACGCGACCGAATACCGGAATACGTCGCCCGCGAGCGCGCCCAAGATCGGCGACGGTTGCCACATGGGCAGCGAGCGAAACCGATCGTAGAGGCCCTTTTTGATGTCGGTGTTCAGGCCCACGCCCGTGTACACCGTGATGAAAAGCACGGTTTGCACCACGATGCCGGGCAAGAGGTACTGAATGTACTCTCGCGGCGTGCCGGCCAGCGCGCCTCCGAAGATGTACGTGAAGAGCAGCGTGAACATGATCGGCGTCACGGTCACGTCGAAGAGCTGGAACGGCACGTGCTTGATCTTCAACATCGCGCGCCAAGCGAGCGTCACGACGGTCGAAACGGCCGACGCCGGGCGGGGTCGCCCGCGCGCGCCGAGCAGCGCGTGACCACCGGCGCCGGAAGCGAGAGCGTCGGTGCTCACGGCGTCGCCTCCTTGGACGATTCTTCGGTGGGCCGGCCGGTGAGCGCGAGGAATACCTCGTCGAGGCTCGGGTTGCCCACGTCGAACTGCGCGAGCTCGACGCCGCGCTCCGTGAGTGTGGAAAGCACGGCCGCCGCTTGGCCCAAGTGTGCGAGGCGCGCCGCGACTTCCGTCGTTTCCGACGAGGGGAGCACGGCGGTACCGAGCACTCGCTCGACGAGCTCTTTCGCGAGCGCGCGCTGGTCGGTGCGGGCGACGCGCAGGTGGAGCGCGCTCGAGCCTACCGACGCCTTGAGCTCGCCGCTCGTTCCCTCGGCGATGACGCGCCCCTGGTCCACGACCGCCATTCGCTCCGCGAGGCGGTCGGCTTCGTCGAGGTACTGCGTCGTGAGCAGCACGGTGGTGCCTTCGCCGGCGATGCGGCGCACGAGATCCCACACCTGGTTGCGGCTGCGCGGGTCGAGCCCCGTCGTCGGCTCGTCGAGGAACAAGAGCTCGGGAATGGCGACGAGACTCGCCGCGATGTCGATGCGGCGTCGCATGCCGCCCGAATACGTGAGCACTTGCCGACCCGCGGCGTCCGTCAGACCGAACGCTTCGAGCAGCTCGGCCGCGCGCTCACGCGCGGCACGCCAGCCGAGGCCGAGCAGGCGCCCGACCAAGACGAGGTTCTCGTGGCCCGTCAGATCCTCGTCGACCGACGCGTACTGGCCGGTGAGGCTCACCTTTTCTCGTACCGTGGCGGCTTCGCGTACTACGTCGTGACCGAGCACCGTCGCCGTCCCTGCGTCGGGCTCGAGGAGGGTCGCGAGGATGCGGATCGTCGTCGTCTTGCCCGCACCGTTCGGGCCGAGCAGACCGTAAACGGAGCCTTGGCGAATGCGCAGATCAACCCCCGCGAGCGCCCGCGTCGTCCCGAAGGCCTTCGTGAGCCCGGACGTTTCGATCGCGTAGTTCATGAGGGCCCGTCGTATACCGAACCTGCCGCCGGCGCCATGTCGCGGCTCGCCCCTCTGCTCGCAGAGCGAGGGCGACGACCCCGCTCAGGACGGCGGCAAAAAAACACCACGTGGACAGAAAACCCGCTCGGCTGAATGCGGCGCTCACGACGAACGACGTCCCCAATGCGACGGCGACGAAAGAGGTGCCGGGCATGGAGGACACGACGAACGGGGCGACGACCACCGCGAGGTACACGAGCGGCATTGCAGTTTTGAAAGGCGCGTCGATCTGCACCCAGTAGTAGAGGCTGCCGTGCGAAAAGCAGGCGTCGGTGGGGCGCAGCGTGAGGCACGCCAGCAAGTAGGCACCGAGCGCCACGCCGAAACCAGAAAATCCTACGAGCAGTCGCCGGCGCGCGCCGCTCTCGAACAGGGCGAGGGCGGCCGGAAGGTACGCGGGCCAGACGCCGAAGGCAAAGAAGAGAAACAGGTACGCGAACGGCGACGAGGCCTTGTTGAACGGCGACGCGCCGAGCTTCCACCAGAGCACGCCTTCACAGATCTGTTGAACGGCGAACAAGAGCGGGATGCACGCCAGGGCCGTGTGCCGTCTCGTGGGACACACCCGGACGGCGATCAGGCCTTCGACGCTCAAGAATGCCGCCGCAGCGAAACTCGCCGTGGAGGAGAAGCACATGAGAAACTCCGCCTACGCTACGGTTGCTGCTTCGAGGGCGCGGGCTCCTTGGCCGGAGCAAGCTTCTTGATCCAGTTGTCGACAACGTCCGAGATGAGCTTGAAAACGCGCGTCGCAAACATGCCCGCCAGCAAGCCGAGCAGAGACGCCGTCGCTGGACTCTCGATGGTGGTGAGACCCATGTCCGTCGCCGTCAGCGCGCCCCCGCTGATGGCCAGATAACACACGACGCCGCCGCCGATGGCCCTCATGATCGTGCGGAACGCGTCCGTCTGCTCGGTGCCCGGCAGATAGAGGCGGATGAGCGCGCCGCCAATCGCAGCGACGACGACGAGAACGGCGAAGATGTCACCGCTCGCCGTTCGCTCCGCGGGGCGCTTGAGGACGACGTAACCGAAGACGTCGCGGACACCTCCTCGAGCGACGTCGCATCGCGCCTTTTCGTCCGCGAGCGCGGAGAACTCGCACATGAGCACGCGCAGCGTCCCGTCGCCCTTGTTCATCGGGCGCACCGAGCCCGTGACGATGAGCGCCGTCAAACGCGACTCGAGCTCCCGAAGCTTTTCGAGCTCCCGTCTCGATTTGGCGGCCTTCGCACCGTCGGCAGCGCCGGACGCAACGGCGGCAGAGGCAGTTTCGTGGATGGCCGCCCGGAAGAGCGCGAGCGCATCGTCTCGACGCTTGAGCTCCTCGATCGCGAAAACGCCGATGGCCGCGATGTAGACGATGCCCGTACCCCAGAGGACGCGCCAAAAGCCGCCCGTCCTCGATCCCTTTCGCTCCTCGAACGTCGCCGTCCCTGCTGGCAAGACTTCCTCGCCATTGACGCATACAGGTCCGCACCGTGACGAACAATGGGGAATTCTTCAGCGTCGCTGTTCCACAGGTGTGTGGTTGTGCCGAACGGTGGTCGGAGTGATCGCCGCGCGAGACCCGAGCATCATGCAGGCAATGCCCGAGCTCTACCGTGCTCTTGCGGGGTTCGTTCGACCTGGCCGCGTCGCCGGCTTGCTCGGTATCGTCGTCTGGGTCGCGCTCGGATGCTCGGACGGAGCACCGCTCGACGATGAGACGTCGGCGGGCGGCACGACGAGCACCGGCGGTTCGACGAGTCCGACCGGCGGCACCGGCGCGCCGACCGGAGGCACGGGAGGTCACGCCGGCGTCGCGGTCACCGGAGGAATGGGTCCGGGTGGCTCGAGCGGCTCGGCCGCCGGCGGGGCTTCGGCCGGTGGATCGTCCGCGGGCAGCAGCGTGGGCGGCGCCTCGAATTCCGGCGGCGGCGCGACGGCCACGGGGGGAACCTCCGGCTCGAGCGCGGGCTCGGCGGGCGGCGGAGCGGGAGGAGCGGCAGGTTCGTCCGGCACGACCGGCGGTTCCGCAGGCAACGCCGGCACCATCGTCCTCGATCAGACGGGTAACTTCATCTACGAGCAGCTCGAGACGTACAAGAGCTGGCTCAGCACGGCGAGCGGCGACGCGGCGAAGCTCACCGCCGACCGAACGTTCGCCGACAACATGGTCAGCTGGCAAATCCCGAACGGCGGCTTCGACAAGGGCGGTCAGGCCCGCTACGGCGCGCGCTGGAACGGAAGCGCGCCGCGTTCGGCTTGGACGGGCGAAAATGGCGTCGAGGTCGGGACGCTCGACAACGATGCGACCGTCACCGAAATCATGTTCCTCGCGGACGTCTACGAGCGCTCGAGCGCTGCCGCGTACCGCGACGCTGCGCGGCGCGCGCTCGATTTCGTACTGACGATGCAATATTCGTCGGGCGGTTTCCCGCAGGTGCACCCCGCGCGCGCGAACGTCGAGTATTCGAGTTACGTGACGTTCAACGACGACGCCATGGCGAGGGCTCTCGTGCTCTTGCATCAAATCACGCGCCAAGCCCCGCCGCTCGACGGGGACCTCTTCACCGCCGAGCAGCGGACCCGCGCGGCTACGGCGATCACGAAGGCAGTCGGCTACATCCTCGCGTCGCAGATCGTCCAGGGCGGCACGAAGACCGTTTGGTGCGCTCAGCACGACCCGACCTCGCACGTTCCGCGTGGGGCGCGCTCCTACGAGCTTCCGTCGAAGAGCGGCAAAGAATCGGTGGGCGTCGTCGGCTTCTTGATGACGCAGCCGCAGACTCCCGAAATCGTCGCCGCCGTTCGCGCGGCCATCGCGTGGTTCAAGAGCGACGCCGTGAAGAAGGCGAACACCGCGTACGTGAGCCGCCCGAGCAGCAGCACCGACGACGATTACAATCCGATTCAGTCGCGGAGCGGCAGCACCATGTGGTGCCGGTTCTACGAGGTGGCCGACGACCGGTGCTTCTTCAGCGGCCGGCTTTCCACGGACTCGCCGCCGGGTAACGGTAAGCAATACGACATCATGGAGATCGAGCCGGAGCGTCGTTACGGCTACGAGTGGGGCGGCGCTTACGGCACGCGGCTCTTCGCGTACACGGACAGCGTCGGATACTGACGCTCACCGCGCTACCACCACGCTTCCATCTGCATGCCGGCGGTCAGGCCCTCGTCGTCCGTCACGTAGTCTTGCCCGCCGACGCGACCGACGAAACCCTCGCTCCACCAAGCGCCCGTGACGAAGCCGCGGATGACGGGGCGACTGTTCCAGCGATTTCCGATGGAGACCTGTGGGGCGACCGTGATCTTTCCGAGCGTCCCCTCGCTCCCCGCAGCCTCGTCTTTCACCCAGTCGACGCCGCCTTCTACGGCCAGGTTGACGTTACGAGTGAAGTGGACGATGGGACGCGCGCCCGCCGACAGCCACGTTTGCGTCGTGTCCGGCATGCCTTCGCGACTTTGCTGGAAGATGACGACCGGCCCGAGCGAGAAGTACTCGCCGACGTTCGCCGTGAAGCTCTCGGTGATGCGCAGGCGCGTCGCCGCGTTTTCCTCGGACCGGATGAAGGTTCCTTCGGGCAGCGTGACCGTCTCGAATCCGGCGGTGAACGTGCGGGCCGCACCCGTCCCGTACTGGATGCTGAGCTTTTGAACGCCGTCGTCGCTGATGAAGCCGGGCACGGTGTGGACGAGCGCGCCCGCGAAGCCGCGGCTGTCCGGCGCGCGGCGGCCGAGCTGGTCGACGCCGCTCGCCGTGCGGGCGTAGGCGAGGCCGAGCTCGACGTTTCCGGCGAGGAACGGCAGATCGTACGCGCGAAGATCGTACGTCGACTTGGAAAAGCCGGCGCGGTTCTCCGGATCGGGCTCGGGCACGTAGCCGACTCCGCTCGTGCTGCCCCAGCCGATCCACGCGAACGCCAAGCGTCCCGGGCCGAGGGGCACGTCTTCGATGCCGCCGCCGCCGCCGCTCGTGTTCCAATAGAAGAAATCGGTGACGTGGATGTCGTGGCGCCGGTAGAAGCGATTGCCCGCCCAGAACTTCGCGCTCGGCGCGAAGGCCAGGACGTTACCCACCGACGCCCATGCTTCCGGGACGCTGACGGACGTGTCGTCGGCCGAGTTGAAGGCCGAATAGGGGTTATAGAAGCTCAAGCGCACTTGAACATGGGCGATGGGTCCGGTGAACGTGTCCGAGCGCGGGGCTCCACCCAAATCGAAGACGCCCGGTAAATGGTAGTTCTTGCTGATGATGAGCTCGCCGTACGTCTCGGCTTCGTTGCCGAGACGGTACTTGCTCTGAGCTCCGGGGGCCTGGAACGAGACCATGGGCCCGCCGGCTCCCGACCGCCCGTACCCGGCGCGCACGTAGCCTCCGATCGTAACGAAGTCGTTCAGGACCTGCTCGACCCGGTCCGTCAGAAGTCGATCCTCGGCGGGTTGCTCCCGCGTCTCGGTGCCCTCGCGGAACTCCTCGTCGAGAAGCTCAGAGAGCGGGGCTTTCGCGTCTTTCTCGCCCGCTTCTGCGGCGGCGGCCCGGACCGGAAGGGCCGGGAGCACGACGCAGGCGGACGCGATGACACCACCTCGGAACCTAGCGCAAAGCGCGCCGAAGCAAGACCTCACGGGGAGCCATGGTGCAGCGATTGGAGCGCTTCGGGCAAGTCCCTGGGTCGTCTTCGTGGTGGCAGTGATCGCCCGCTAGGCAGCTCTTCGGCGGCTCCCTCGACTGGTCCGACGCCGTGCGAGCAGCCATGCTCGTAGCGTGCCTCTTTCGGACGCCACGCTGAGCGTCGCGCTGCTCGGCCCGACGAACACGGGAAAGACCCATCGGGCGGTCGAGCGCATGCTGGAGCACGCCACCGGCATGATTGGGCTGCCGCTCCGGCTCCTGGCGCGCGAAGTGTACGATCGAGTGAGCGCGCGCCTCGGTGAGGACCGCGTCGCGCTCGTGACCGGCGAGGAAAAGCGGGTGCCGCGCCGTCCCGACTACTGGGTGTGCACGACCGAAGCGATGCCGATCGGGCGCGACGTCGATTTCATCGCAGTGGACGAGATCCAGCTGGCGACGCACGACGAGCGGGGGCACGTCTTCACCGAGCGCCTGTTGCACGCGCGCGGCCGTCGCGAGAGCTGGTTTCTCGGCTCGAGCGCGATGCGACCGATGGTCGAGAAGCTCGTGCCGGCGGCGCGCCACGAGCAGCACCCTCGACTTTCGCGCTTGACGTACGCCGGTGCGAGCAAGCTTTCGCGCCTTCCTCCGCGGAGCGCCATCGTCGCGTTTTCGATTCCCGAGCTCTACCGCATGGCGGCGCAGCTCCGAGCGTTCCGCGGCGGAGCCGCCGTGGTCCTGGGCGCTCTCTCGCCACGCGCGCGGAATGCTCAGGTTGCGATGTTCCAGGCGGGCGAGGTCGACTACCTGGTCGCGACCGACGCCATCGGCATGGGCCTGAATCTCGACGTGACCCATGTCGCGTTCGCGTCATTGCGCAAGTTCGACGGTCGCGGTGACCGCCGCCTCACCGAGACCGAGCTCTCGCAGATTGCCGGACGCGCCGGTCGCTACCTCAGGGACGGCACGTTCGGCACGGTGGCGCCGCTCGAGCTCGATTCCGACGTTGCGCTTTCGATCGAGCAGCATCGCTTCGAACCCGTCCGCCGCGTCCGCTACCGCAATGCCGAGCTCGATTACTCGTCGCCCGAAGCCCTGCTCGCAAGCCTCGAGCGACCGTCGCCGTCGCCGTACCTCGTGCCCGTACCCTCGGCGCTCGATCACGCGGTCCTGCGCGCGTTGCTCGCCGACGGCTCCGTCGCGCCGCTCGTGCGCCGCGGCCCCGCACTCGAGTTGCTCTTTCAGGTCTGCCAGGTGCCGGACTTCCGGAAGATCCTATTCGAGGTGCACGTCGAGCTCTTGCGCGAGCTCTTCGTACGGCTCGCGGAGCGCCCGCTCGACGATCACGACATGGCCGTGCGGCTCGCCGAGCTGGACGACGAGAGCGGCGATGTCGACACGCTGCTCGCGCGCACGGCGCGCCTGCGCACGTGGGCCTACGTGGCGCATCGGAGCAACTGGGTGGAGCACCCCGACTCGTGGCGCGAGCGGATCGCCAATCTCGAAGACCGCCTGAGCGACGCTCTTCACCGCACGCTCGTCGATACGTTCGTCGAGCGTAAGAGCAAGACGCGAACGAGCGCGTCTCGCCAGCGCGGCGCGGCGCCGGTTCGTGGCGCGCTCGGCGTGCCGGAACATCCGTTCGCCGCCCTCGAGACCCTGCGCGAGCGCGTGGCGCCGGAAACGCCGTCCGAAGCCGCTCTCGAAGCGCTTGCCGACGCGCCGCACGCGAGTTTCGAGCTCGACGCGGGCGGAAGGATCTCGGCGGGGGGCGTTCCGCTCGCCGTGCTCACCCGCGGCCCATCCGTCAGTCTGCCGGAAGTCCGCCTGCACGAGCTCTCGCTTCCCGCGGGGGTCCGAAGCCGCCTGCAACGCCGCTTGCTCGCGTTCGCACGGGACAGCGTGGGGCGCCTGCTCGAGCCATTCGCGCCCCTGCGCAGCTCCGAGCGCGCTCCTCTGCGGGCGATCGCTCATCAACTCGAGCGCGGCCTCGGCAGTGCGCTCACGAGCGACCTCGGATCGTCGCTCGAGCTCTTCGACGTCTCGGACACGAAGCAGGTCGAAGCGCTCGGCATCACGCTCGGCGTGCTTTCGGTGTTCGTGCCGTCGCTCCTTTCGCGAAGAGCGCTCGCGCAACGCGGGTTGCTCGTGCGCGTGCATCGACCCGAGCTCCGGCTGCCGCCCCTCGACCGGCCGCGCTACCCGGTTCGGGACCTTCCGGCGCCGGTTTGGCTCGCCCTCGGCTATGTCACTCTCGACGATTTGGCCGTGCGTATCGACCTCGCGGAGCGGGCCGCGAGCGCGCTTGCGCAGGGCAAACCGGAGGTCTCGGCGCTGCGGCCGCTCGGCTTGCCGAAGCGCGACGCGCGTCGAATTGCCGCGACGCTCCGCTCGAAGCTCTATCGTGGTGCGCCGTCGCCCGAGACGGGGTCGGGCTGAAAATCGTAGGGGGCGGAGGCGCTACGCGTCGGCGCTACGGCTGACACTCGAGCGCGTACGCGTGCGTGTGCATGTTCTCGGCGGGGCCACCCATCGCGGTCGTCACGTTCATCTGCAGCGCGCCGCCGTTGCGCAGCACGGTGAGCTGCTGGGCCGTGAACGTGAGCGTGTGCGTGTGCGGGTTCGAGCCGTCGCTCGGCATCGTGAGCGTGAGGGGCGAGCCGGTGTTGATCATGCCGAGGAGCGTCATGCGCGCCGCGCCGGCGAGAGGGAGATGATCGTGCGCCTGCATCGGATTCGCCGGCACGAGCGAGATGCCGAGATCTTGCGTCGTACAGCTCGCTTCGGCCGAGCCGCCTTCGCCGCCCATGCCTTCGCCGCCCATGCCTTCGCCGCCCATGCCGCCGGTGCCTTCACCCGCCATGCCGCCCGTGGCCGAGCCGCCCGTGCCCGCGCTGCCACCCGTCGTCGAGCCAGCGGTGCCGCCCGTGGGACCCGAGCCCGAGCTTCCTCCGGTGGGGCTCGTCCCGCCCGTCATCGAACCGGCGTTGCCGGCGTTGCCCGCGCTGCCGCCGTTCGACGAACCGCTGCTTCCCGATGAGCCGCCGTTGTTGTCGTCCCCGCCGTCGCCGCCGTCGTCATTGTCGTCACCGCAGCCCGAGAGCCAGGTTCCCGCCGCGATGAACGCGACGGCAAAGTGAGTAAGGTTCCGGCGAGCGAGGCGATTGAGCGAAATCATGTCGTGACTCCTGAAACAGGGGGGCCGAAGCCGGGGCGAACCTACACCGACTTCACCGGTGCACATAGCGGTGTTTTGCACCGCGTGGCGCCCGCCGACGCTGGAAAACCGAGGTCACGGCTTCCCCGCTACTCGACGCCGACGATCGTTAGCTCGCGTTTGCGGCCGGCGACGACGAGCTCGAAGTCCTCGCCGGTGGTCTTGCCGAGCAGCGCCCCGCCGAGCGGAGCGTCAGGCGTAACGACGCGCACGGCGCCGCGCTCGTCCTCTATCCGGAGGCCGCCGCCTCCCGCGCAGATGAACACGCGCTCGACCTTCTCGGCTGACTCGAGCTCGACGAGCGCACCGAGCGCGATCGGGTCATCGGGCGCAAAGGCGCGGGGCGGCTGCGCAAGGAGCGTCGCGATGGTCGCATCGAGCTCGCGCGCGCGCGCGGCTTGTCCCTGAGCGAGGTACGAGAGCTCGAGTTTGCGCGTATCCTTGTCGTTCTCGGGCCGCGCTTCCGGGTGGTTTGCCGCGTCCGCGGTGTCGCGCGCCAAGCGATCAGCGGTGTCGCGCTCCGCGCGCAACGCAGCAACGAGCTTCTGAAGGAGGTCGAGCTTCGACACGTTCCGGCAGTATCCCGCGAGCCGGCCCGTTCCGGTAGCGCTGAAACACCGCCGCGGCGTCGTCGGATCGAGCTGGAAGCGCGCGCAGGGAGAGAGTAGCGTTGGAAACGCTTTTTCGATGAGTTGGTGGTGGTAATGAATCGTTGCTTCGGGCTTGGTTGGGCGTTTCTCCTCGGTGGTGTGCTCCTCTCTGCGTGCGGAGGAGATGAATCGGGGGGGGCGGCGGACGACGACGCGAACAGCGGCGCCGGCGGGTCGTCCGGTTCAGGCGGCAACGCGACGGGCGGCACTGATCCGAGCGGAGGCGTGGGCGGAAGCGGCGGTTCCTCCGGCGGCAGCGGCGGCAGCGCGACCGGCGGAACGGCGGGTTCGAGCGGTGCGCCCCCGAACACGGACTTTCCTACCGGTTTCGGGCCCGCCGAGCCGCTCGTCACGGAGCTCACGTTTCCCGTTCGGCTCGGTATTCGCGAGGGCTACCTCTACTTCACCGAGATGGGGCTCGAGGACGGCACGATGAGCCGCATCGCGCGGCGCACCCCGAGCGGCGAGGTCGAGACGTTGTTCGCGGGCAACAAGATCGCTGCGATGCACCTCGACGCCGAGGAGCTCTTCTTCGTCGAACGCGGAACGTCGACCGTGTACCGAGTGAACTACACGACGCTCGAGCGCGAGGTCTTCATCACCACGACCATGACCGTGGCGGACGTCGAGACGGAGGGGGACCGGGTGTGGATCACGGAGTATACGAGCACGCCGTCGGCCATGACGCGCGTCACGGTCTACGACCGGTCGGGCACGCTGCTCGCGACGCCCGTCCCCGAAACCCCGACGCGTTTGTTCGCTTACATGGCCGTCGGCGCCGGCAACGTCTACATCTCCGAGGTCGGCGTCGGTGCTTTGTTCAAGGTTCCGCCGAGCGGCAGCGGCGGCGTCACCGTTTCGGACGTGCGCCCGAACCACCTCGCCGTCGACGACATGTTCGTCTATTTCACGTCGCAGACGGACGGACGCGTGCTCCGGCAGCTTCACACGTTGGACGAACGGCCCGAACAGCTCGCATCGGGACAGACGATGCCGTTCGCGGTCGCCGTCGACGCCGGCGGCGCGTACTGGACGAACGGCGGCCCGGATTGCGAAAGCGGCACCGGAGGCTCGGTGTATGGCGTGGCGCTCGCCGCAGGCACGCCCGTTCCCGTCGCGACCGGTGAGCGCTGCCCGCAGGCGATCATCACCGACGGCGAGTACGTTTACTGGACCCGCGAAGCCGTCGAAGCGCCCGCCGACGACTCGATCGTGCGGGCGCGAAAGATGTTCTGAGCCCGGCGCCGCGCGCGCTTCGCCGCTACTGGATCGTGACGTTCCAGGTCACGGTCTTGTCCGAGTGGCCCATCGGGCCCGAGCCCCAGTACTGGCGGTAGAACGTCGTGCCGGGGACCTGCCGCACGAGATCCATCCCCGCGTTGTCGTACGCCCGTGCGGTAATGGTGTGCGCGCCGGGAGTCAGCCCTGCCGCCGCGACGTTGAGCGTGGGGCCGCCGTTTCGCGCGGCCACCATTCCGTCGATGGACCAATCGACGCTGATGACCGCGGGATCGATGACGTTGACGGTCAGCGTCGGCGGATTCGTCACGGCTCCGGCGGGCGGAACGACCGAGTCGTACGGGAGATCGATGGCACGCCAGATGTCCATGACGATCTTCTCGCGCGAAACGGGGTTGAACGAGGTGTTCGGGTTGTTGCCGAACAGACTGTTCATCATCGAATTCGAGCTCGGTCGCCACGTCTGGCCGCCGTCGCACGCGTTGAAACCTTGCATGCCGGTGCCGGGCGACTGGTTGTAGCCGATCCAGCCGTCCCACTTCCCGCCGCTCATGCCGTTCGTCAGGCTCACGTTCACGCCGTACGCCGCTTCGCGGCTAACGCGGCTCTGCTCGCAGTTGCCGTACTCGTCGGAGAGCTGGTTGTGGCCGTGGCCACCTTCGTGGAGCGCCGCGCCGCCGGCGTCCTGGTTGCCGCCGGACCACATCATCAGCGTGCCACCCGAGTTCCACCAGCTCGAGCCGTTGAGCATGACGGCCTTCCAGGTAATCTCCATTCCCATCGGCGTGTTGGTGGTGATCGCGTTGTTCGCCGCGGTGTTGTTGCAGTTCGCGAGTCGGCTCGAATCGCTGCCG
>DASUTR010000067.1:0-9364 GCA_036374535.1 Polyangiaceae bacterium | reverse complement strand
ATGCCTCGTTATCCGCAGCCCGACGGGCGCGTGAAGCTCGCAGCCGGCTGGCTCATCGAGCGGGCAGGCTTCGACAAGGGGCTTCGCCGCGGCCCCGTCGGCCTTTCGACCAAACATGCGCTCTCGATCGTGTGTCGCGACGGCGCGCGCGCTCTCGACGTGCTCGCGTTCGCCGAAGCCATCCGCGCGGGCGTGCGCGAGCGCTTCGGGGTGAGCCTCGTCCTCGAACCCGTCGTCTGGGACTGAGCGTCAGGCGGGGATGCCGGCGTAGACGGCTTCGATCGCCTCGTCGAGGCGCGTCGGATCGGTGCCGCCCGCCTGGGCCATGTCCGGGCGCCCGCCGCCCGAGCCCCCGACGATTTCGGCGATGGGGCGGATGAGATCGCCCGCGCGGAAACGGCTCGTCAGCGACTTCGACACGGTGAGCACGAGCTGCGCCTTGCCCTCCGCTTCGGAGCCGACGAGCACGATGCTGTCGCCGAGCCGATCGCGGAGCTTCTCGGCGAGCTCGCGCAGAGCGCCGCGGTCGGCGACGGGACTGCGAATACCGAGCACCTTCACGCCGCCGAGCTCGCGCGCCTTACCGAGCATGCCGTCGACGCCGCCGCCTGCGCCCGTCATGAGCTTGCGCTCGAGTTCTTCGACCTGTTTTTCGAGCGCGCGCTCGTGCAAGAGCACCTTCTCGAGCTTGTCGCCGAGCGCGGCGGGCGTCGTCTTCACGAGCTTCGCCGCTCGGCCGAGCGTCGCCTCGAGCTCGCGCACGTACGCGAGCGCGCCTTCCCCCGTGACGGCGATGATGCGCCGCACGCCGGCGGCGACGCCCTGTTCGGAGACGATCTTGAAGAGCCCGATGTCGCCGGTCGCCCGCGCGTGGATTCCGCCGCAGAGCTCCAGGGACTCGGCCATCGAGAGCAAGCGCACGACGTCGCCGTATTTTTCTTCGAAGATCATCATCGCGCCGCGCTCGCGCGCCTGATCCATCGAGAGCACCTCGGTCTTGATGGGGTGATTGCCGAGCGTGCGCTCGTTCACGAGCTCCTCGATGCGAGCGAGCTCTTCGGGCGTGAGCGGCTTTTGGTGCGTGAAGTCGAACCTCAGGCGATCGGGGCCGACGAGCGAGCCCTTCTGCTGGGCGTGCGACCCGATCACCTTTCGCAGCGCCCAATGCAGAAGGTGCGTCGCCGAGTGATTCTTCCGCGTTCGCTCGCGCCGCGGCACGTCGACGAGGAGCTCGACCTCCTCGCCGACGGCGAGCGAGCCCGCCTCGAGCTTGCCGCGATGAACGACGATCCCCGCGAGCGGCTTCTGGGTGTCGGCGACCGCGACGCGAGCCCCGGAAGCGCCGCGAATCGTCCCGACATCGCCCGCCTGGCCGCCGGCCTCGCCGTAGAACGGCGTCGCCTCCGTCACCACCTCGACCTCCTCGCCGCTCTCCGCCTTCGCGACGAGCGCGCCGCCGCGGACGATGGCGACGACCTTCGAAAACGCCGAGTCCGCTTCATAGCCGAGGAAGCGTACGGAGCCGCCCGGTAGCTTCGCGAGCGCTTCGCGGTACACGCCTTCGACGGCTTGATCGTGCGACTTGAACTCCGAGCGCTCGCGCGCCTCGGCGAGCGCCGCGTCGTAGCCCGCCTGATCCACCGAGAGCCCGCGCTCGGCGCAGATGACTTCGGTGAGGTCGAGGGGAAAGCCGAACGTGTCGTACAGGCGGAACGCGTCGCGGCCCGACAGCACCTTGCCGCTCGTCTTGCCGAGCTCCTCGAAGCGCTCTTCGAGGAGGCCGAGCCCGCGCTCGATCGTCTCGCGGAAGCGCTCTTCCTCGGCGAGCGTCACGCTCGAAATGAGCGCGCGCCGCTCGCGGAGCTCCGGGTACGCCTCACCCATCGTCTCGACGACCGCTCCGGCGACCTCGTGCAAGAACGGCTCTTGGATGCCCAGGCGGTGTCCGTGGCGAATGGCCCGGCGCATCACGCGGCGGAGCACGTACTCGCGTCCCGTGCGATCCGGCACGACGCCGTCGGCGACGAGGAACGCCGTCGTGCGCGCGTGATCGGCGATGACGCGCATGCTCACGTCGTCGGGGCTCGAGCTCGCGCCGTATCGCTTCTTGGCGAGCGCCGCGGCGCGCTCGACGAGCTCACGGAGCACGTCGGTGTCGTAGGTCGTGAGCTTGCCCTGCACGACCGAGGTGAGCCGTTCGAGGCCCGCGCCCGTGTCGATGCTCGGCGCGGGCAGAGGCTCGAGCTTCGGCGCGCCGCCTTCGCCGAGGCTCCGCTCGAACTGCATGAACACGAGGTTCCAAATCTCGATCCAGCCGTAGCCCTCGGGCGTCTGCTCTTGTCCGAAGCTCGCGACGTCGACGCTCGGACCGTTGAAGAAGTAGATTTCGCTGCACGGCCCGCACGGACCCGTGTCGCCCATCTGCCAGAAGTTGTCGTCCATGCCGAGACCGCGCACGCGGTCGTCGCCGAAGCCCGTGATCTTCTTCCAGAGGTCGCGCGCCTGTTCGTCGGCGGGGATGCCCGCTTCACCCTTGAAATAGGTGCAGGCGAGTCGCTCTTTCGGAAGGCCGATCACCTTGGTGACGAGCTCCCAGGCAAATTCGATGGCTTCGGGCTTGAAGTAGTCGCCGAAGCTGAAGTTGCCCAGCATCTCGAAGAAGGTGTGGTGGCGCGGCGAGGGCCCGACGGCTTCGAGGTCGTTGTGCTTGCCGCTGATGCGGATGCACTTCTGGCTCGTCGTGGCTCGCTTGTAAGAGCGCTTCTCCCGCCCCGTGAAGACGTCCTTGAACTGGACCATCCCCGCGTTGACGAAGAGCAGCGTCGGGTCATTCGCGGGAACGAGCGAGGAACTCCGCACGGCCTCGTGGCCACGCTTTTGGAAGAAATCGAGAAAGGCTCGGCGGACTTCGGCGGTTTTCATGGTGTTGCGTTGTCGATCCCCTCGTTCGCGAGGCGGTCTGCCTCCGCGTTGTGCTCGCGGCGAACGTGGGTAAGGCGGACGGTTTCGAAGCGACGGAGCATCGCCGCGGCCTGCTCGAACAGGGGGCGGAGACCGGCGTTCTTGACGCGGTACTCGCTCTTCAGCTGCTTGATGAGAAGCTCGGAGTCGGCGCGCACCTCGACCCGGCGGACGCCCTGCTCGAGCGCCTTCTCGAGGCCGAGCAGCAGCGCGCGATACTCGGCGACGTTGTTCGTCGCGTGGCCGATCGAGCGACCCTCGGCGACGATGACCGCGCCCCCTCGCGTCTTCAGCATGACCCCGATGCCCGCGGGCCCCGGATTGCCCCGCGCGGCGCCGTCGGTCCAGAGGATCGCCGTCTCAGGATCGGAATCCGGGCTTCGTTCCGAGGGGTCGGACAAGGTCCGGATGGTTTACTTCGCTTCCGGGCGGTTGTCTCGTCCGGCGGGTCAGAGCCGGGCGGCGGCGAGCAGGGCGCGCGGCGCGCCGCGCAGGGCGCTCGCGATGGCCGCGCCCAGCACCTGTCGGCGGAGCTCGGCCGCGCGCGCTTTGTCCTTGGCCTCGTCCTCGGTCAGGGAGGCGGTGGCGTTGCCCGAAACCTTCGCGGCGATCGACTGCTCCGGCATGGTGTGCAGGATGTACTCGACGCTCGCGGAGTAGACGATGTCCTGCCCCTCGCGGACGGCCTTGAGCTTCTGGATGTGGCCGGAGACCATCACCACGGGGAGCGTCTTCCGCTTCGAATCCTGGTTCGAGTCGGGCGTTTCCTTCAGCACTTCGATGCCCGGCAGCTCGTCGAGCTTCTTGCGCGATTGCTGTTCGAGCTCGGTCTCGATGGCGCTTCCCTTGACGCTCGTCTGGTTCTTCATCGCGCCGATCTGCACGAGCACCTTCGTGGGTCGCGCATCCGGAGGTTGCTCGAGCGTGATGATCGCGGACCGAACCGCGCGCCGCACGGCGTCCGAGCGGTCGAGACGATGCTGCTTGAGCGCCGGCACGGCGCTCGCGTCGCCGAGCTGCTCGAGGGCCGCGGCCGCCGCCGCGCGAACCGACGCGTTCGGGTCGCCCAGCGCTTCGACCAGCGGATCGACGGCCCTCGAATCGGCGAGCTTGCCGAGCTCGAGGGCGGCGGTGACGCGCACCCGAAAGTCCTCGTTCCTGAGCTTCTCGGTCAGCTCGCGCAGCGACGGAGCCGCCACGCCCACGCCGCTCACGAGGAGAAACGCGACGATCGCGAGAAAAGAACGCATGAGTGAGTTGATGATGAAGTGTCCGCCGGGTGCGCGACAAGGCACCAGAGTCCACTCATGTAGGACACTGTGAGCGATTTAACGAGACGCGCGCGCTCGGTGGGGCGAAACCCTACTCCCGACAAAAACCGAAACGTTGCGCGCGCTCGAGCGTCTCTATTTGAGCAAGCGCTGCACGTGCGCTTCGATCGCGCTCTCGTCACCGGTGCGAAAGCCCTGATGGACGAATTGCACGATGCCGTGGCGATCGAGCACGAACGATGTCGGCATCGTCCCCGGTTTGTACGCACCTGCTGCGACTTGCCCCTCGTCCCACACGAGCGGAAACTTCACGCCCGTCGCCTTACGGAAGCCGGCGATGCCGTTCGGATCGTCGTCGACGCTCACCCCGACGACGACGAGCTCGCCGCCGAACTTGTCGACCATACGCTGGTACGCGGGGAACGATTCCTTGCACGGCGCGCACCACGTCGCCCAAAAGTCGACGATCACGACCTTTCCCGCGAACGACTTCGGCCCGATCGCGGCGCCGCCGTCGACGGGCGTGAAGCTGAACTCGGGGGCCGGGGCGCCCACGAGCTCGCTCGTCGCGCCCGACTGCGCGGGACCGCCCATCGAACCGCCGCACGCGGCGACGAACCCGAGCGCGAAAAGACCGAGCGCGCGCAGGAACGCCGCACGCATCATCGCTTCTTGCCCTTCTGATCGGGGCAGCCGTCGCCGTCCTCGAACTGATTGACGGTCTCCGGCTCGTCGACGCACTCGTCCTGGTTGTCGGGCAAGCCGTCCTTGTCGTTGTCGGGATCGGGGCAGCCGTCCGTGTCTTCGAAGCCGTCGGTGTCCTCGGGCCCGTCCTTGCACTGATCCTTGTCGTCGGGGACGCCGTCGCGATCGTTGTCCGTCACGTCGGGGCAGCCGTCTTCGTCGTCGAAACCGTTCTTGGTTTCGGGCTCCGCCGGGCAGCGATCGCCCGTATCGGCGATGCCGTCCTTGTCGTTGTCGAGCTCGGGGCACCCGTCGCCGTCCTCGAAGCCGTCGGCGTCTTCGGCTTGCGAGGGGCACTTGTCGCCCTTGTCGGGCAGCGAATCGAGATCGTTGTCCGGATCGGGGCAGCCATCGCTGTCTTCGTAGCCGTCACGATCTTCCGCCTCGGTGGGGCATTGATCGTCGGCGTCGTCGATGGCGTCATCGTCGCGATCGCGCTTCTCGACGACGTAGCCGAAGCCGAGGAACGCGCGCAGCGACGGCGTGCCGATGCCCTTGATGAGGCTCGTGCCGGCGCCGCCCGAGATCGTGAGCCCGCCGAACGGCCCGGCTTGAATGCCTCCGTCGAGCTCGAGCGCGCTTTCGCCGCCGACCGTCGACAGGCGCGAGCTCCCGAACAGATCGACGACGGCCCGCAGGATGGGGCTCGGACGGAAGCCGGCGGCGACGGAGTAGCGAAGCTCGGAGCCGACCTCGGCTTCGGACGCGAGCACGGGCGTTTCGAGGCTGCCCGTTCCCCGGATGATGCCGCCGATGTTGCCGCCGAACGAGAATTGCCCCGCCTCGCCGTCGAAGATCAGGCGCAACCCCGCGCCTGGAGTTTCGTCGCCGACGAACGCGCCCGGCATCGTCGCGTGACCGAGCGGCGCCGTCACGTACAAGGCGGCGCCCGCGACCACGACGTCTTTCGGTTCGCCGTAGGCGCGAACCTTCAGCTCGAGCTCGGGATCGCCGAGACCCGCGTCCTCGATCGGATCGTCGGTGCCGAGATCCGCGGGGTTCGTGCTCGTCCGATCGATGCCCGTGCCCTTCGCGAAAACGACGGGGACACGCAGGCCGATCTGGAGCCGTGGAAACGGCGTGAGCGACCCCATGAGGTCGCCTTGAATCAGGTTTTCGACGACGTTCAGCGTGATGGCGTTCTCGCCCTCGCAGTTCGGAGCGTCGGCGACGCAACTGTCCACCGTGAGCGGCTTGTAGGCGTAGCTCGCGACGAGACCCGCGCTCCACGCCATTTCGCCGTCCGTACGGGCGCCGCGCGTCGTGATGTAGTTGCGCGGCCCGGGCGCGGCGTCGAAGCGCTGGGAAGAAAACTCGTTGCCCGTCTCCTGCGCGAAGAGCGGTTTCGTCGCGCCGAGCGACATGCCCGCGACCAAGAAGGAAAGCACGGTCCCGGAAAACGGTTTTCGCACGCTGGTTTTCTCCTCGCCGACGCCCCGCGACACCTCACGTCTCGCCGAGGGTAGGTGCAAGCTAGGCGGAGGTTTTCACAGAGCGCCGCTTCTCGGCAAGCAATGGATGCGCGCTCCTCTGGTAGGCTCTCTTGTATGCCGGTGTGCGCCGGATGTGGCAGTAACGTCGAAGCAGAGGCGCGGTTTTGTCCGTATTGCGGCGCTCCGATCTTCCCGGTCCCGGAGCGGCTCGGCCCAGGCTCGACGCTCACCGTGGAGGACTACGGCAAGGCGGTGCTCGGACACGAGATCGGTCAGGGGGGCATGGGCATCGTTTATCGGGCTTGGCTTTACTACGATCCGGCGGGACGGCTGGCCGGAAGCGAGCCCCACCCCGTCGCGGTGAAGGTGCTCCACCCGCTGCTCCGGGGGCGCGAGCGGGCGCGGCGTTTGTTTCTACGCGAAGCCGAGGCGCTGCGGCGCCTGGCCCATCCGAACGTCGTGCATTTCTTCGCGCTCGTCGACGACGGCAGCGAGCTCGCGCTCGTGATGGAGCTCGTGCAGGGCGAGCCGCTCTCGGCGATCATCGCGCGCGGGCTCGTCTCGCGACCGTCACCCGACGCGCCCTGCGTTCCCTTCGTGCTCGCGTGGCACTACTTCGCGCAGCTGCTCGGTGCGCTCGCGGCGGTCCATCAGCTCGGCATTTTGCACCGCGACGTGAAGCCCGCGAACGTCCTCGTGCGAAGTGACGGCGTCGTGAAGCTCACCGACTTCGGCATCGCGCGCATTCCGGCCGAAGGCGCCGCCGCGACGGGCGGCGTCGCTCCGGGAACCGGCGCCTACATGTCGCCCGAGGCGGTGCAGGGACTCGAGCTCGACGCCCGGAGCGATCTGTACTCGGCGGCCATCGTCCTTTACGAGATGCTCGTCGGCCAATCGCCGTTCGACGCGCCCGATCGGAGCGAGATCGCCGTTCGCACCGCCCAGCTCGAGGACCCTCCCCCGCCCGTCTCGCGGCTCGTCCCCTCGGCGCCCCCGGTGCTCGACGTCCTCATGGCCCACGCCCTCGCGAAGAACCCGGCGCTCCGCTACCCCTCGGCCCTCGAGCTCGGCGAGGCGTTCCGCACGGCGCTCGGCCTACCGCTCACCCAGGGGTGGAACGCCCAAAAAGAGCTCGCAGCGCTGGCGAAAACGATTTCCGGCCTGGTGCTGCCCGAGGTCCCCCCGACCCAGGCCGACGCTCAGGAGCGAGCCCAAGCCCTGCGCGAGGACCTGGTCGTCGCCATTCGAAAGGATGCCGCGACGCCAGCCGGCGGCGGAACGCGCCGTTGACAGTGTTCGGGGGCGCGTGCGAAACGTGCCCGGGACTTGATGAAACCCCGAGCGAGCGGCCCCGTCCGGCGGCGTGTTTCGGCCCTGGCCGTCACGGCCGCACTCGCGTGCTCCGTCGCGCCGCGCTCCGCGCTCGCGCAGGCGGACGCCACGAAACCTCCGCCGCAACCCGCCGGCGTTCCGAGAGCGCCGGCCGAGACGCCGATTCCGCCGGACGCTCCGACGCCGAGGCCGTCCGCAGCGCCGACGCCCGCGCCCGCGCCCGACGCAAAGCCGCCGGCGGTGTTGCCGAAACCGCAAGCACCGCCCGAGAGCGACGAGCCCGCGACGCCGCTGCCGGCGCCGAGCGCGCCGCCGGCCGCTCCGACGGCGCCCGCCGGCGCGAGCGCGATGCCGCTCTGGCCCGAGCCCGCCGCCGACGCCGCCGCGCTCGAGCGCCAAGGTGCGGAACGCCCGAAGCCGAAGGCGAGCGACGGCGCGCCCGACGATCGCGTCTACTCCGAGGACTGGTGGGCGCACGCCCGACCGGTGTTCGAGGTTCACGGCTACTTCCGGCTGCGCTCGCAGCTGTTCCACCGCTTCAATCTCGGCCGCCTCGATCCGCCGGGACAGGCGATGTGGCCACGCCCGCCGGACGACTACTACATCGACGCGAACGGGGGCGTTCAGAACCGCAGCGCAAGTATTTGCACGAGCGAAGAAGCGGGCGTCGGCTCGAGCGACAGCCCCACCACCGCACGCCGCCCGTGCGACAAGGCGCTCCAGGGCGGCGCGAACATCCGCTTTCGTGTAAACCCGGAGCTTCACATCTCCGACAACCTCCGCATCCTGAGTCAGCTCGATCTGCTCGACAACCTCGTGCTCGGGTCGACGCCGGGCGGGTGGAACAACCAGCCGAACGCAAGCGGCGGCTACGAAGTCATCCCGCGCGGCGGCTACGCGCCGGTCGGTTTCTACGAAGACACGCAGCTTCCGCCGAGCGCGGGTCGCAACGCGCTCAAAGACAGCATCGTCGTCAAGCGTGCGTGGGGCGAGTACGCGAGCCCCGTCGGCGAGCTCCGCTTCGGCCGTATGCCCTTTCACTGGGGCCTCGGCATGATGTTCAACGCGGGCGACGGCCCCGACGACGACTATCAGTCGACGGTGGACCGCATCCAGGCGGTGACGGGCATCAAGCCGCTCGACCTTTACTTCTCGGCAGCGTGGGATTTCCCGAACGAGGGCCTGTCGAGCGATTCGGTCGCGCTCCCGAACCCCGAGCCGTACGATCTGTCGCAGCTCGACGACGTCGACCAGTACGTGTTCGCCATCGCGCGCAGGAAGAGCCCCGAGCTCGAGCGCTTGAGCCTCGCACGCGGCGACCTCGTGTTGAACGGCGGCGTGCAGCTCGTCTACAGGTCACAGACCATCGCGGACGACCGCACCGGGACGCTGTCCGGTCCGTGCAGCGGGTCGGCGAGCATCGGCTGTACGCTCGAGACCGGCTCGGCGGATGGCCTGATGGATTACGCGCGGCGCGACGCGGTCGCGTGGATTCCCGACGTCTGGATCGAAGCAAAGTACGAGCGCTTCCGCTTCGCGGTCGAGGCCGCCACCGTGCAGGGCTCGATTGCCAACGTGTCGGAGCGCGAACAGCCTGCCCGCGACCAGGACGAATACAAGATC